>CAMFLJ010000229.1 GCA_945957335.1 uncultured Actinomycetes bacterium
CGCGCCCACCATCAGCACGCCGATGGTGAGCACGACCAGCACCGCGGGTGCGACGAGGCGACCGGCACGGCGGCCGATGCGCAGGCCCGACCGGCGCGGTTCGGGCGCCGCCGCGTACCGGCCCCGACCGCCCTTCGCCGCGGCGCGGCGAGGGCGGGGCTCGGCGGCGTCTGGCGCCTGCGACCGGTCGGACCGTCGACCCATGCTCAGGCGCCGGACCGCTTCAGGGCGGCGTGGCCCCAGTAGGCCGCGGACTCGCCGAGGTCGTCCTCGATGCGCAGCAGCTGGTTGTACTTGGCGACGCGGTCGGAGCGGGCCGGGGCGCCGGTCTTGATCTGACCGCAGTTGGTGGCGACGGCGAGGTCGGCGATGGTGACGTCCTCGGTCTCGCCCGAGCGGTGGGACATGACCGCGGTGTAGCCCGAGCGGGTGGCCAGGGCCACGGACTCGAGGGTCTCGGTGAGCGAGCCGATCTGGTTGACCTTCACCAGGATCGAGTTGGCCACGCCGGCGTCGATCCCCCGGCCGAGGCGCTCGACGTTGGTGACGAAGAGGTCGTCGCCGACGAGCTGGACCTTGTCGCCGATGGCGTCGGTGAGGGCCTTCCAGCCGTCCCAGTCCTCCTCGGCCATGCCGTCCTCGATCGACACGATCGGGTACTTGCCGACGAGGGTCTCGAGGTAGGCGACCATCTCGGCCGGGCTGAGGGTGCGGTCCTCACCGGCGAGGACGTAGTTGCCGTCCTTGTAGAACTCGGTGGAGGCGGCGTCGAGGGCGATGGCGATGTCGTCGCCGGGGGTGAAGCCGGCCTTCTCGATGGCGGCGATGAGGAGCTGGACGGCCTCCTCGTTCGAGCCGAGGTTCGGGGCGAAGCCGCCCTCGTCGCCGATGGCGGTGGAGAGGCCCTTCTCGTGCAGGACCTTCTTGAGCACGTGGTAGGTCTCGGCGCCCCAGCGCAGGGCCTCGGAGAACGAGGCGGCGCCGACCGGCATGATCATGAACTCCTGCACGTCGACGTTGTTGTCGGCGTGCTCGCCACCGTTGAGGACGTTCATCATCGGGACGGGCAGCACGTGGGCGTTGACGCCGCCGATGTAGCGGTAGAGCGGCACGGCCAGCTCGTCGGCGGCGGCCTTGGCCACGGCCAGCGACACGCCGAGGATGGCGTTGGCGCCCAGGCGGCCCTTGTTGTCGGTGCCGTCGAGCTCGACGAGCACGCGGTCGATGTCGCGCTGGTCGAGGGCGTCGAAGCCCACCAGGGCGTCGTAGATCTCGTCGTCGACGTGGGCCACGGCGTCGAGCACGCCCTTGCCGCCGTAGCGGGCCTCTCCGTCGCGCAGCTCGACGGCCTCGAAGGCACCGGTGGAGGCGCCCGACGGGACCATGGCCCGACCGGTGGCGCCCGACTCGAGGATGACCTCGACCTCGACGGTGGGGTTGCCACGCGAGTCGAGGACCTCACGGCCGGCGATGTGCTCGATGATGCTCATGACTGCGGGGGCTCCTCGACGTCGGGGGCTTGGCTGAGAATGCTCCCACGCCGCGCGCGCGTGGTGGCGCATGCCGCGCGGGGACCCGCCGATGCTTGTCGGTGCGGCCCCCCGGCACCAGTCGACTCCTGGTTCTGGCATGCGTTCTGCACCCCTACGGGTGCACAACGCATGCCAGAACGGGAGAGGGAGCGGGAGGGCGCGAGCTGGTGGGTCAGGTGTCGGCGGCGAGCTCGGCGGCGCGGACGGTGTCGCGGTAGCGCACCGCGGCGGCGCGCAGGGCGGTCTCCGGATCGACGCCGGCGAGGCGGGCCTGGTCGACGATGGCGAAGAGCAGCGCGCCGACGGTGTCGTCGTCGGTGGCCTGGTGGGCCGCGGCGAGGGCCTGGTCGGGCAGCGGCGCCCGGGCCACGGCGGCGACGTCGAGCCCACCGTCGGCGAGGCTGGCCGCCTTCTTCTGCACCTTCAAGGCGTAGAGCAGGGCGGGGATGGCGTCGGGCACCCCGTCGAACACGCTCTCGCGGCCCTTCTCGGCCTTCTTGATCTGCTCCCAGTTGGCCACCACCGCGTCGGCGTCGTGGGCCTCGACGTCGCCGAAGACGTGCGGGTGGCGCGACACGAGCTTGTCGTGCACGGTCGTGGCCACGTCGGCCACCGTGAACTGGCCGGCCTCGGCGGCGAGGCGGGCGTGGAAGAGCACCTGGAACAGCAGGTCGCCGAGCTCCTCCTCGAGGTGCTCGTAGCCCTCGCCGGTGTCGAGGTCGAGGTGGTCGATGGCCTCGAGCACCTCGTAGGCCTCCTCCAGGAGGTGGCGCCGCAGCGACTCGTGGGTCTGCTCCTGGTCCCAGGGGCACTCGTCGCGCAGCACCGCCACCAGCTCGACGAAGCGGGCGAGTTCGCGGGCGACGGGGGCGGCCAGCTCCGGCAGGTACACGGAGGTGAGGTGGTCGGCCTCGACGCGGTCGAGCTCGGCCCAGGGCACCCGCTCGACGCGCTCGTCGGGCAGCCCGAGGCGTTGGAGCACCACGACCTCGGCGTCGTCGGCGATGGCCGGCTCGGGGCCGCCGTCGAGCACCAGCTTCACGTCGGAGAGCACGTGGGCGCTGTCGCACTGGGCGACGAGCAGCGGGCCGCGCTCCCCCGCCGCCTCGACCGCGAACCGGTGGCCGTCGACGACGCGGACGCCCACCGACACGGGGTCGACGCCGAGGCGCACCCAGGCCAGGTCGAGGAACGACAGCGCCGGCAGCACCTCGACCTCGACGCGGTCGTCGGCGAGCAGCAGCTCGACGGTGTGCTCGGCCACGAGCGGCGAGCCGGGCACGGCGTAGAGCACGTCGCCCGACTCGGTGGCGGCGGCGACCAGCTGCTCGACGATCGCCGGGTAGACGTCGTCGATCGAGCCGGACGACTCGTAGACGTCGTCGAAGGTCTCGGCGCCGGCCACCGCCTCGGCCGCCGGGTGGCGACGGGTGCGCAGGAACCGGGGACGGTCGGCCGCCAGCGCCTCGAGCGTGCCCGCGGTGAGCAGGTCGACGCCGCCGGGGCCGAGGCCCACGACGGTGACGCGGGGTCGGCCGGCCACGACGGGGGGCTACTGCCCGGAGGTGCCGGAGCCGAGGAGCGAGTCGACGGCCAGGGTGGTCGACGGCTGGGACGGGCCGGCCGGCGTGGTGATCTGGCCCTTGGCCTGGTCGAAGTCGCCGTAGCGCCCGTCGACGGTGACGCCGACCTCACGGGCGAGGCGGGCCAGCTCGGCCTGCACCAGCAGCTGGGGGTTCTCCTGGACCTGGGCGAGGAGCTGGTCCTTGACGTCCTCGAAGGTCAGGGTGCCGCGGGCCCGCACGAGGATGAGGTGGTAGCCGTAGATGGTCTTGACCGGCTGGCCGATCTGGCCGATGGGCTGGTTCCACACGGCGTCGTCGAACTCGGAGACGTAGGTGCCGACCGGGGCGCACCCGAGGTCGCCGCCCTTGGGGGCGCTGCCGGTGTCCTCGGAGTTGGCCGCCGCAGCGGTGGCGAAGTTCTGGACGGTGAGGCCGTTCTGCACCTGCTGCACCTTGGCGAGGGCGGCGGCGTAGTCGGCGTCGGAGGGCGTGGTCTTGCCGTCGGGCTTGCCGGCGAGGATCAGGATGTGGCTGGCGCACGCCTGCGGGGTGGCGTAGGTGTCGCCGCTGGCGTCGAAGAGCCGGCGGAGCGCCTCGTCGGAGGTGGCGTCCTTCTCGAGGGCCGTCGACAGCACCGTCTGGGCGGCGACGCCCTCGACGAGCACCTGCTGGTAGCTCTCGCTGAGGTTGCCGAAGACCGACTGGCCCGACGAGGTCGAGTAGTTCTGCTCGAGGGTCTGGCGGGCGCTGTCGAGGTCGGTCTGGGTGACCTCGAGGCCGCGCTGGTCGACCGCGATCTTGGCCAGCTGCAGGCTCATCTGGTCGTTCAGGAACTGGGCGGTGAACGCCGTCGACCACTGGCCCACCGACGATCCGTCGGAGCTGCCCCGCAGCTGCTGGTTGGCCTGGGCCTCGCTGGTGGCCTGGGAGTAGACGTCGTAGAAGCTCTTCAGCTGGTCCTGGAGGTCCGTGTTGGACAGCTGCCACTGGCCGACCTGGAGGGCGACGGGGTTGGCGCTCGAGCAGGAGGACCCCACGAGGGCCAGGGCGAGGACCAGGCCGAGCAGGGCGATCGGGGCGGAACGAAGCGTCTTCACAAGGCCGCTCACACTAGCCAGTACCCCTTGGGCCGGACAGTTCACGCAGCCCCGCAGGGCCGGGGTCAGGCCGTCGCCTCGACCGCCGGCGGGACGAGGTCCACCAAGGCGTCGACGAGGTCGGCGGCCGCGCCGGCCGCGGTCTTCAGCGGCAGCTGCAGCTGGGCCTGGTCGGCCTTGTAGACCGAGCCCTTGTAGATGCGCTCGAGCCGGATCGTCTTCGAGGTGGGCAGGTTGATCGGGCTGATGCGGGCCACGTACTTGGGCCCACCGAAGCCGGGGCCCTTGGTGACGGTGACCTCGCGCACGCCGGTGCGGGCGCACTCGGCCCGCAGGCGGGCGACCGCCAGCAGCGCCTCGGCGGAGTCGGGCACCGGCCCGTAGCGGTCCTCCCACTCGGTGCGGATGTCGTCGACCTCGGCCTGGGTGCGAACCGCGGCGAGGCGCCGGTAGGCCTCGAGCCGCAGCTCCTCGCGCTCGACGTAGTCGACGGGGAGGTTGGCGTCGAGGGGCAGCTCGATCTTGATCTCGGCCGGCTCCTCGGGCGTCTCGCCCTTCAGCTCGGCCACGGCCTCGGTGACCATCTGGCAGTAGAGGTCGTAGCCGACCGCGGCGATGTGGCCGCTCTGCCCGGTGCCGAGCAGGTTGCCCGCGCCGCGGATCTCGAGGTCGCGCATGGCGATGCGGAAGCCCGAGCCCAGCTCGGTGGCCTCGCCGATGGTCTTCAGCCGCTCGTAGGCCTCCTCGGTGAGCGACCGGTCGGGCGGGAAGAACAGGTAGGCGTAGGCCCGGCTCCCCGAGCGCCCCACGCGGCCGCGCAGCTGGTGGAGCTGGCCGAGGCCGAGCAGGTCGGCCCGGTCGACGACCAGCGTGTTCACCGTGGGCATGTCGATGCCCGACTCGATGATCGTGGTGCAGACGAGCACGTCGTACTCGCCCTCCCAGAAGTCGAGCACGACCTTCTCGAGGGTGCCCTCGTCCATCTGGCCGTGGGCGATGGCGATGCGGGCCTCGGGCACCAGCTCGTTGAGGTGGGAGGCGACGCGGTCGATGTCCTTGACCCGGTTGTGCACGAAGAACACCTGGCCCTCGCGCAGCAGCTCGCGGCGGATCGCCTCGGCGACGGCTCGGTCGTCCTGCTCGCCCACGTAGGTGAGGATCGGCTGGCGCTCGGCCGGCGGGGTGTTCAACAGGGTGAGGTCGCGGATGCCGGTGAGGCTCATCTCGAGCGTGCGCGGGATCGGGGTGGCCGACAGGGTGAGCACGTCGACGCCCACCTTGAGGCCCTTGATGGCCTCCTTGTGGCTCACGCCGAAGCGCTGCTCCTCGTCGACCACGAGCAGACCGAGGTCCTTGAACTGCAGCTCGGGCGCGAGCAGCCGGTGGGTGCCCACGACGACGTCGACGTCGCCCGACGCCAGGCCCTCGATGACCTTCTTGGCCTGGGCGTTGGTGAGGAAGCGGCTGAGGACCTCGACGCGCACCGGGTAGCCGGCGAACCGTTCGCTGAAGGTCGTGAAGTGCTGCTGGGCGAGCAGCGTGGTGGGCACGAGCACGGCTACCTGCTTGCCGTCCTGCACCGCCTTGAACGCGGCCCGGATGGCGACCTCGGTCTTGCCGAAGCCGACGTCGCCGCAGACCAGGCGGTCCATCGGTGACTCGCCCTCCATGTCGCCCTTGACCTCGATGATGGCCTTGGCCTGGTCGGGCGTCGGCTCGTAGGGGAACGACTCCTCCATCTCGCGCTGCCAGGGGGTGTCCTGGGCGAAGGCGTGCCCGGGCGTGTGCACCCGCTTCTGGTAGAGGACGACGAGCTCCTGCGCGATCTCGGTGACCGCGGCGCGCACCTTGGCCTTGTTCTTCTGCCACTCGCCGCCACCGAGGCGGCTGAGGCTCGGGCTGTCGCCGCCCGTGTAGTGGCGCACCGCGTCGATCTGGTCGGACGGCACGTAGAGCTTGTCGTCGCCGCGGTACTCGAGCAGCAGGTAGTCGCGCTCGACGCCGCCGATGGTGCGCTTGACCATGCCGCCGTAGCGGGCGACGCCGTGCTGGTGGTGCACGACGTGGT
>CAMFLJ010000230.1 GCA_945957335.1 uncultured Actinomycetes bacterium
GTGGGGGCGTGGCCCTCGATCCAGGAGGACCGAACATGGCCGATCCCATCTCCATCCCCGTCACCGAGGACAAGTCCTGGCAGGACATGGCCAACTGCCTCGGTGTCGACCCCGACCTCTTCTTCCCCGAGCGCGGCGCGTCCACGCGGGAGGCCAAGGAGGTCTGCCGGGGCTGCGTCGTGCGTGAGGACTGCCTCGAGTACGCGCTCGCCAACGGTGAGAAGTTCGGCATCTGGGGCGGCATGAGCGAGCGCGAGCGTCGCCGCATCCGCCGCCAGCGGGCCCTTGCCCGTGCGGCCGCCGCGTCGGCCCGCACCGCCACGGCCTAGGCCGCCGCACCACCGCCGCCCGGGCCGCACCGTCGGCCGGGCTCAGCTCCCCCCGTCGCTCCCGCTCCTGTGGGGGCGACGGGCGCGTTCGGCCAGCCGCGCCTCGATGGTGCGATCCGCCGCCAGGTCGAGCTGCGCCCACCTCGCCTCCGGCGTCGCGGCCAGCACGGCCTCGGGCACCAGCCCGACCAGCTCGGCCCGCTCGACCGGGGCCTGTGCCGAGACCCGGTCCCACACCTCGGCCGGGCCCACCGTCGTCGGGTCGACCAGGTTCATCGACACCTGCACCCGCTCGCCGACCCGCAGCCCCAGCGCCCGCACCGCCGGCCCCCGGAGGCCCCGGGCCAGCTCACGAGCCGTGCCCAGGTCGGCGTCGACGCCCTCGGGGCCCGGTTCGAGCCACAGGTTGTAGGCCACGAGGAGTGGTCGTTGGCCGACCGCGGCGGCACCCGCGGTGGGATGGGGCTCGGCCGGACCGACATCGGGCGAGAGGGTGGTGAAGGCGCCGCGGCGCACCTCGGGCAGCGACCGCTCGGGGCCGTAGAGGAAGCACGGCAGGCGCAGCTCGTCGGCGGCCCACACGGCGAACGCGTCGCGGGCCTGCACGGCGGCCCCGACCGGGGTGTCGCCCAGCGCCACGAACGGGACCACGTCGAGCACGCCGATCCGGGGGTGGGCGCCGGTGTGGGCGCCGAGGTCGAGCAGCTCGACCGCCCGCCTCGCCACCGACCGGGGTGCGTCCTCACCCACGAGCGTGAGCACCGAGCGGTTGTGGTCCGGGTCGGTGTGGACGTCGAGCAGGTCGGCGCCCGCCGCCGCGGCGATCGCCTGCACCGCCGTGAGGTCACGGCCTTCGCTGATGTTGACCACGCACTCGAGCACGGACGCGATCCTGCCCCACAGACGGACGGGAGTCGTCGGTGGGGCAGGGACCGTGCTCTCGGCCACGAGGGAGGGGCGTGGCCGGAGCGGGGGGATGGGTGGCCGGCGGTGCCGGCCGGAGATCAGTGGCGGTCGCCGATGAGGAGCGGGAGGCGGCGGGCCTTGAGGATGCGGCGGCGCTGGCGCTCGGAGGTTCCGCCCCACACGCCGTGGTCGATGCGGTTCTCGAGGGCGTACTCGAGGCAGCGCTCCTGGACGGGGCAGTCGGAGCAGATGCGCTTGGCGACCTCGACCCCCACCCCGTCGTTCGGGAAGAAGGTCGCAGGGGGCTCCTCACGACAGTTGCCGGTTGCCATCCAGTCGGTTTCCGTCTCCATGGCGGGGAAGGTAGGGACCGAGGGTGAAAACGGGGATAAGGCGACGGCCGAGCGGCCCGGGAGGGGTGGCGGCGGGCCGGTGGAGGCAGTGCCCCGCTAGGCTCTCCCCCTCGCGGGATCGGACCCGCCTCGTCACACGAAGGTGCTGCACCCCATGGCCATGACCGACACCGAGACCACCCAGCCGCCCCGGGGCCACGTGCGCGTGATCTACCTCGGGCCGGTGGCGCCCCACTGGGACGTGCAGGGCGACTCCGAGGTGCGTGGCCTCGTCGACGAGTTCCGGGCCCGGGTGCTCGCCCGCCTGCTGCTCCTCCCGCCGCACGACCCCCAGTTCCGCCGCAACCGTGAGCGCGTCGTGCGTGACGCCGAGCGCGAGAACCTCACGCTCGTGTGGGACCTCGGCCTGCCCGAGGACGAGGGCTGAGGCCCCTGCCACCCCTCGGACGGGGTGGCCGCCGGCCCGGGAGCCGGCCAACCAACCGGTTGTAGGCTCGGCCCATGCCCGGCGAGCCCTCCACGACCACCCCTGACGCCACCGGAGTGGTCGAGCTCGGCGTGCCCCGGCCCGTCGACGGCCTCGAGCTCGACGAGCTGCGCGAGTCGCCCGAGCGGTTCCTCAACCGCGAGCTCTCCTGGCTCGACTTCGACGCCCGGGTGCTCGCCCTGGCGGCCGACACCGACCAGCCGCTGCTCGAGCGGGCCAAGTTCCTGGCCATCTTCAGCCAGAACCTCGACGAGTTCTTCCAGGTCCGCGTCGCCGGGCTGAAGGACCAGGTGGCCGCCGGCCTCGGCAAGTCGACCCCCGACGGGCGCACCGCGGCCGAGCAGCTCGCCGAGATCCGCGAGCGCCTCCTCGGCCTCGTCGACCAGGCCGAGCGCATCTTCCTCGACGACATCGTCCCCGGGCTCGCCGAGAACGGCATCGTGTTCTCCGGCTTCGACGACCTCGACGAGGACGACCACAAGTACCTCGACGAGGTCTTCGAGGAGCGCATCTTCCCGGTGCTCACGCCCCTCGCCGTCGACCCCGGCCACCCGTTCCCGTACATCTCCGACCTCTCGCTCAACCTGGCCGTCGTCGTCCACGACCCGGTGTCGGGCGACCGCCGCTTCGCCCGGGTCAAGGTGCCGAACCTGCTGCCCCGCTTCGTGGTGATGCCCGACGGCGAGCGCTTCGTGCCCCTCGAGCAGGTCATCGCCGCCCACCTCGACGTGCTGTTCCCGGGCATGGAGCCCGGCGTCCACTACGCCTTCCGCGTCACCCGCAACGCCGACCTCACCCTCGAGGAGGAGGAGGCCGACGACCTGCTCGAGGCCGTCGAGCTCGAGCTGCGCCGCCGCCGCTTCGGCCGGGCCGTGCGCCTCGAGGTCGACGGTGACGTCTCCGAGGAGATCCTCGAGCTGCTCACCCGCGAGCTCGACCTCGCCCCCGACGACGTCTACCACTGCGACGTCCCGCTCGACCTCGGCGGCCTCTGGTCGGTGCACGGCCTCGACCGGCCGGACCTGAAGGACGAGCCCTGGGTGCCGATCACCCAGCCCCGCCTCACGAGCCCCGAGCTCGACGAGCCCGTCGACATGTTCTCCGTCATCCGCGACGGCGACGTCCTGGTGCACCACCCCTACGAGTCGTTCTCCAGCTCGGTCGAGGAGTTCATCCGCCAGGCCTCGCGCGACCCGCAGGTGCTGGCCATCAAGCTCACGCTCTACCGCACCTCGTCGGACACCTCGATCATCAAGTCGCTGGTGCGCGCCGCTGAGCGGGGCAAGCAGGTGGCCGCCCTGGTCGAGCTCAAGGCCCGGTTCGACGAGAAGAAGAACATCGGGTGGGCGAAGGAGCTGGAGAAGGCGGGCGTCCACGTGGTCTACGGGCTCATGGGCCTGAAGATCCACACCAAGACCACGCTCGTCGTGCGCGAGGAGGCCGACGGCATCCGCCGCTACTGCCACATCGGCACCGGCAACTACAACCCGAAGACGGCCCGCCTCTACGAGGACCTCGGCCTGCTCACCGCCGACCCCAAGATCGGCTCCGACCTCACCCAGCTGTTCAACCTGCTCACCGGCTTCGCCCGCGAGCCTCGGTTCGAGCGCCTGCTGGTGTCGCCCCGCACGGTGCGCCCCGGCATCGAGGAGCTCATCCGCAACGAAGGCCGCCACGGCACCGACGGCCGCATCGTGCTGAAGATGAACAGCCTCGTCGACCCCGGCCTCATCGACGCCCTCTACGAGGCCTCGCAGGCGGGGGCCAGCATCGACCTCATCGTCCGCGGCATCTGCTGCCTGCGCCCCGGCGTGCCCGGCCTGAGCGACAACATCCGGGTGCGCTCGATCGTCGGCCGCTACCTCGAGCACTCGCGGATCTACCACTTCGCCCACGGCCGACCCGACGGCCCGGTGAGCTACATCGGCTCGGCCGACCTCATGCCCCGCAACCTCGACCGCCGGGTCGAGGCTCTGGTCTCCATCGAGGACCCCGAGCTGCAGGCCCGGCTCGACGAGATCCTCGGCGTGAACCTCTCCGACGACACGTTGGCGTGGTCGCTGCGGCCCGACACCACGTGGGCGAAGGTGCACGGCACCGCGGGCATCGACACCCACCGGCGGCTCGAGGAGCTGGCGCTCGAGCGTCGGCCGTGAGCGCCACAGGGCCGGGCTCGGTCGAGCGCGAGATCAAGCTCGAGGCCGCACCCGACCTCCAGCTCCCCGACCTCACCGGGGTCGCCCCCGGCGTCACCGTCGCGGCCGAGCCCGCGCTCGACCTCGACGCCACCTACGTCGACACCGCCGACCTCCGGCTCGTGCGCAATGGCGTGTCGTTGCGGCGCCGCACCGGTGAGGGCGCTCCGCGCTGGACCCTCAAGCTGCCGGCCGCCACCGACGGCGCCGGCCTGGCCCGCCGCGAGATCGAGGTCGACGACGCGTCCCACGACGTGCCGTCGGCGCTCGCCGCGCTCGTCACAGGATGGGCCCGCTCGGCCCCGCTCGTGCCGGTCGTCGTGATCCGCAGCCACCGCCAGCGCCTCCGACTGGTGGGCGACGGCGGGCGCGACCTCGCCGAGCTGGCCGACGACGACGTCACCGTCGTCCAGGGCGACGACGTCACCGCCCGCTTCCGGGAGATCGAGGTCGAGCTCGACGAGCACGGCGACGACGAGCTGCTCCACGTCGTGGGCGCCGCGCTGGTCGCCGCCGGCGCGGGCGAGCCCGACCCCACCTCGAAGGTCACCCGGGCCCTCGGCGACCGGGCCAAGGAACCACCGGAGCTCGTCGCTCCCGAGGTCGGGCCCGAGTCCACCGTCGCCGACGTCGTGCGCGCCGCGCTCACCGACCCGGTGGCCCGGCTGGTGGCGAGCGACCACGTCATCCGCCTCGACGACGACACCGACGGAGTGCGCCGGGCCCGCGGCGGGGTGCGCCGGTTGCGCGCCGCCCTCTCCACCCTCGCCCCGGTCCTCGACGCCGAGTGGGCCGACGGCCTGCGCGACGCCACATCCGGGCTGGCCGACGCGCTCGCCCCGGTGCGGCGCACCGACGCCCTCGCCGAGCAGCTGCACCGGGCCATCGGCGCGCTGCCCGCCCCGCAGCGCGAGCCGGCGGTCACCCTGGTGGCCCGCCTCGACGACCGCCGCCGGGCGGCCCTCGCCCCGCTGCTCGCGCTGCTCGACGAGCCGGGCTACGTCGAGCTGCTCGACGACCTCGTCGCCGGTGCCCTCTCGCCACAGGCGGCCGACGGCGCGGATCTCTCCGGGCCCGCCGCCGACGCGCTGCCCGACCTCGTCCGCCCGGCGTGGCACCACCTCCACCGGTCGGTCCACCACCTCGACCACCACCCTCGGGCCCACGACCTCGTCGAGCTGCGCGCGGCCGTGCGCCGGGCCCACCTCGCCGTGGCGATGGCCGCCCCGGCGGTCGGCGAGCCGGCCGCCCTCCTCTCGAGCGGGCTGGCCGACCTCCAGGACGTGCTCGGCTCGCTCCACCACGCCCTCGTCGCCGATGCCTGGCTGGCCGAGGTGCTGCCCGACCTCGACGGCGACGAGCGGGCCGCAGCCGAGGGGCTGGTCGAGCTCCAACAGGTCGAGGCCGAGAAGGCGGTGCAGCGATGGCGCGACTCCTGGGCCGTGTGCGACTCCGACGACTCCTCCGGATGGCTGGCGTGAGCCAGCGGTCGGCCGCCCCGAAGGGCGGCGAGCCCCAGGTCCGCGCCGCCGGCGGGGTGCTCTGGAAGGACGACGACGGCACCCGCACGGTGCTGCTCGTGCACCGGCCCAAGTACGGCGACTGGACCTTCCCGAAGGGCAAGCTCGAGCCGGGCGAGACCGACGAGCAGGCGGCGCACCGCGAGGTGCTCGAGGAGACCGGGCTCGACTGCGAGCTCGGCCGTGAGCTGCCGACGGTGCGCTACCGCGACAACAAGGGCCGCACCAAGCAGGTGCGCTACTGGGAGATGACGGTCGTGGGCGGCCGCTTCGAGCCCAACGACGAGGTCGACGGCATCGAGTGGCTCGGGCTGAAGGCGGCGCGCAAGCGCCTCACCTACGACCACGACGCCGACGTGCTCGACGCCTTCGCCGAGCTGCCCACGCGCTGAGCGGGCCGTGACCGACACCCCCCTCGCGGGACGGCCGTCGGTGTGGCGC
>CAMFLJ010000231.1 GCA_945957335.1 uncultured Actinomycetes bacterium
GCGCGGCGACGGGTGCGGGGGGAGGGGGCCACGGGTGCGCACCCTACGGCCCGGTCGTGGCGCTGCCACAGGCGCGTGCCCTTTGACCGCGGCCGACCGGCGCGTCAGGCTCCCGGCCCGTGAGCACGTCGCCGGCGGTCATGGTGGGCACCGTCGCCGTGGGCGTCGCCGCTGGTGTGCTGTCGGGCATGTTCGGCGTCGGGGGAGCGGTGCTCACCACCCCGGGCATCCGGGTGCTCGGCGCCACGCCGATCCAGGCCGTCGGCTCGACCGTGCCGCCGATCCTGCCGGGAGCGATCTCGGGCACGTGGCGCTACAGCCGCTCGGGGCTCGTGAACTGGCGGGTCGGCCTGGTGTGCGGCGCCGCCGGCGCCGTGCTGGCGGTGGGCGGGGCGTGGCTCTCCGACGTCGTCGACGGGCACGCCCTGATGGTGATCACCGCCGCGCTGCTGCTCTACACCGGCATCTCCACGTGGGTGCGGGCCAGGCGCGAGTCGCGCGAGCCCATCGAGGCCGACGGCCCCGAGTCCGACGTGGAGACCGGTCCGCGCCTGGCGGCGGGAGACGACCCCGAGCTGCTGCGGGTGGCGGCGAGGCAGCGGCACCCGATCGCCCTGCTGTCCGCGGTCGGCGCCCTCTCCGGGCTCACGGCCGGGCTGCTCGGGGTGGGTGGTGGCGTGATCATGATGCCGGTCTTCACCCAGGTCCTGAGGATCCCCATGAAGGTGGCGGTGGCCTCCAGCCTGGTGGCGGTGGCGATCTTCTCGATCCCTGCGCTGATCACCCACGCCGCGCTCGGCCACATCGACTGGACCTTCTCGCTGCTGCTCATGGCCGGCACGATCCCCGGTGCCCAGATCGGCTCGCGCATCACGATCGGCGCGTCCGACCGCACGATCCGCCTGCTCTTCGGGCTGTTCCTCGCCGGGCTCGCGCTGGTCTACGGCGGCGCCGAGCTCGCGTCGTGGGTGGGCTGAGCGCGCCCGGCCGCCGGACGGGGCGCTCGCGGGGCTAGAACGTCCCCGTGGACGTCGGCGTGGTGCTGGGGGTGCTGGTGGCCCTGGCCTTCGCGGTGATGAACGGCGTGAACGACGCCGCCGCGGTGGTGGCCATGCCCGTGGTGACCCGGGTGGCGCGGCCTCCGGCTGCCATCGCCATCGCCGTGGCCGGCAACCTGCTCGGCCCGTTGCTCCTCGGCACCGCCGTGGCGGGCACCATCGCCGGCATCGTGGCGGTGCAGGGGCCCGAGGCCGTCGCCGTGGTCGGCGCCGGGCTGAGCGGCGCGGTCGTGTGGTGCGGGTTCTGCTGGTGGCGGGGCATCCCGGCCAGCGCCAGCCAGGCGCTCGTGGGCGGGCTCACCGGTGCGGCGCTGATCGAGGGCGGCACCGACGCGGTGAACTGGGGCGGCGTGTCGGGAGGGCGGCCGAGCGGCGTGCTCGGTGCCCTCTTCGCCCTGGCCTTCTCGGTGCTGCTGGGCCTGGTGCTCGGCCTGGTCGTCGACCGCCTCGCCCGTCGTGCGCTGCGCCGCGCCAGCCGCCACGTCGAGCCCGGGGTCGCGGTGGGCGAGTGGGTGTCGGCCGCGGCGCTGGCGTTCGGCCACGGCGCCAACGACGCCCAGAAGACGATGGGCGCCATCGTCGCCGTGCTCGTCGCATCGGGGAACCTCTCGTCGTTCTCGGTGCCCCCGTGGGTCGCGCTGGCATCGGCCGGTGCGCTCACCCTCGGCACGGCGTTCGGCGGGTGGTCGATCGTGCGCACGCTCGGCAAGCGCATCGTGCGCATCCGGCCGCTCGACGGCCTGGTGTCGCAGAGCAGCTCGGCCGCGGTGGTGCTGGCGTCGTCGCTGGTCGGCGCGCCCGTGAGCACCACCGAGGTGCTGTCGTCGTCGATCGTCGGGGCGGGCGTCGGGCGCCGACGGGGCCGCCACGTGCGCTGGTCGATCGTCGGGCACGTCGGCCTCTCGTGGCTCACCACGATCCCGTTGTCGGGGGTGTGCGCCGTCGCCCTCACCCCGCTCTGGAGGCTCGTGACGTGAGCTCCCGCCCGTCCCTTCCGTCCCGTCCCGGCGGCGTCGCCGTCCGCGTGCTGAGGTGGTGCCCGTGAAGCTGTCCCGCTTCTTCCTGCCCGAGACGCCCGACGTGCTCGGCATGCTCGTCGACCAGGTCGAGGTCACCGTCACCGGCATGGAGGCGCTGGTGCGCTGGACCGACGGCGACGCCGAGGCCGCCGACCAGGTGCGCGACGCCGAGCACCGCGCCGACGAGCACAAGCGGCTCCTGCGGCTGGCCCTGCGCCGATCGTTCCTGACGCCCATCGACGCCGAGGACCTCTACGCCCTCTCCGAGCGGCTCGACGCCGCGCTCAACCAGGCCAAGGACGCGGTGCGCGAGGCCGAGGTCATGGGCATCGAGCCCGACGGCCCCGAGCACGACATGGCCCTGCGCCTCGCCGAGGGCACCTCGCACCTGGCCGACGCCTTCCGGAGCCTGGCCGGCGCCGGCGGCAGCGCCCGTTCGACCACCGTGCCGCGCGAGGCCACCGACTGCGCCGATGCCGCGGTGAAGGCCCAGCGGAAGCTCGAGCGCGTGTACCGGGCGTCGATGTCGGCGCTCATCGAGGAGGAGGACCTCCGCGAGGTCATGGGCCGCCGTGAGCTCTACCGGCGCCTGGCCCGGGTGAGCGACACCCTCGTCGAGGTCGCCGAGCGGGTCTGGTACACCGCGGTCAAGGAGGGCTGAGGCCCCGGCCGTGCCCGGGCGCCCTGCGCTCGCCTACGCGGAGGCGGCAGCGTCGAGCATCGAGAGCAGCTTCACCGTGGTGCTCCAGCTGCGGATGGTCATGAGCTTGTACTGGGGCGTGCCCATGATCTTGCTCAGCATGCTCTTCGTGCGCAGCTCGGAGAGGCGGGCGAAGTACAGCACCCCGTTCGCCCTCCAGGCCTGGTCGACGCCGTCGCGGGTCCGCACCACCTCCATCGCCTTGGCCGGGGTGAGCGGCTTCTTCAGGAAGATCACGTCGGAGTGGTAGGTGTCGGGCGCCTGGCCGAAGCCCTCCGGTGCCTTGCGGACGACGGTGCGCAGCTTGGCGTGCGACACGACCACGACCGGCACCTCCAGACCGAACCGATCGGTGATCGCCCTCTCGATGTCGGCCTCGAGCGACGCAGCCGGCGCGCTCGAGGCGAAGAGCACCTGTCCGGACTGGATGTAGCTCTCGACCTCGGCATGGCCCGCCTGCTCGAACAGGTCGCGGAGGTCGGCCATGGCGATCTTGTTGTTGCCTCCGACGTTGATGCCGCGGAGCAGGGCGACGTAGCGCGTGGCAGCCATCGGGCCGAGGGTACGTCGCCCGCTCGGGTGGTCGGCCCCACGGCTACGGTCGCCGCCGTGGAAAAGGTCAACGTCGCCAACTTCGTCCGTGTCGAGACCGACAAGATGTTCGCCGCGCTCAGCCCGAAGGGCCGGGTGAACCGGTTCGCCCACCGGCGCGCACCGGCATCGGTCGACGTGCAGCCGATCATCCGGATGAACCGCGACACGCTCTACAGCACGGCCATCGTGGACCTCGCCGCAGGCGCCACGCTCACGCTGCCCGAGGCCGACGGCCGCTACATGTCGGCCATGGTCGTCAACCAGGACCACTACGTCACCGACGTGTTCCACGACGCCGGCGACCACCCCATCGACGCCGCCCGCTGCGGCACCCCCTACTGCGCGGTGCTCGTCCGGGTGCTGGCCGACCCGGGCGACCCCGACGACGTGGCCGCCGCCAACGCCGTGCAGGACGGCCTCGCCATCGAGGCGGGCTCGGCCGAGCCGTTCATCGCCCCCGAGGTCGACGAGGAGTCCTACACGGCGGTGCGCAAGGCGGTGCTGCGCCTCGGCCGGTACTCCGACGACTACTCGAAGGCGTTCGGCCCGGCCGACGTGGTCGACCCGATCAGCCACCTCCTCGGCACCGCCAGCGGATGGGGTGGCCTGCCCGAGACCGAGGCCACCTACCTGCCCGGCACGCCCGACCTGCCGGCGTCGGGCACCTACCGCATCGAGATGCGCGACGTGCCGGTGAACGGCTTCTGGTCGATCTCGGTCTACAACGCCGAGGGCTACTTCGAGCCGAACGAGCGGGGCGCCTACAGCGTCAACGACCTCACCGCGGTGCGGGAGGACGACGGGCGCACGGTGTACGTCCACTTCGGCAACGGGCCGGCTGGCAGCCTGCCGAACCTCCTCCCGATCACCGAGGGCTGGAACTACCTGGTGCGCCTCTACCGCCCGCGCCCGTCGGTGCTCGACCGCACCTGGCGCCCGGCGCCGCTCGAGACCCTCTCCTGACCGCCGGGGCAGCGACCCCGCCCACGTCGCCGTCGGTGGCGCCGCTCGTGCCCGACGCGTTGCGCGACACTGCTCCGGCCGCGCCCGAGGGGGGAGCGGCACCGGAGGGGGAGTGATGCTCGAGACGTTCGACGGCGCGGTCGTGGTGGTCACCGGAGGGGCGAGCGGCATCGGCCGCGGCATCGCCCTGGAGGCGGCACGCCGCGGGGCGAAGGTGGCCATCGCCGACCTGCACGCCGAGCGGATGGCCGCCACCGCGGCCGAGCTCGAGGCGCTGGGCGGCGAGGTGCTGGCGGTGCGCTGCGACGTCACGAGCGACGCCGACGTCGACGCCCTGCGCGACGCGGTGATCGAGCGGTTCGGCCACGTCGACCTGCTCTGCAACAACGCCGGCGTGCCGGTGCTCGGCCCGGTCGAGCGCGTCGACATGGCCGACTGGCAGTGGATCCTCGACGTCAACGTGCTCGGCATCGTCCGCGGGGTGCGGGCCTTCGTGCCCGCCATGCTCGAGCGCGGGAAGGGCCACGTGCTCAACACCGCGTCCGTGGCCGGCATCTGGGCCTACAGCTGGGACGCCGCGCCCTACATCACCTCCAAGTTCGCGGCCTACGGCCTGAGCGAGGCGATGGCGCGTCGCCTCCATCCCCACGGCGTCGGCGTGTCGGTGCTGTGCCCCGGCCTGGTGACCACCAACCTGGGAGAGAACGTGCGGGTGTCGGGCGTGCCGGCCGAGCAGGCGGGCGACTGGGTGTGGTTCCCGCCCGAGATGCTCGACCCTGTCGACGCCGAGGACGTGGGCCCGATGGTGGCCGACGCCGTGCTCGGCGGTCGCGTCGCCATCTTCACCCACGCCAACGACGAGGTGATCTACAAGGAGTGGCGGCGCGACATCGACGCCTCGCTGGCCCGGGCGGTGGGCGACAACCCGGCGCCGCCGGTCATCCCGCCCGGCGCGTGAGGTCGCGCAGGTCGCGCCTCGGCGGGCGGGCCGGGTAGCCGCCGGCCTCGGCCACCTCGACCAGGCGCCGGGCCATCGGCCGGAACACGAAGAGGTGGAACGGCGCGACCGCCCACCAGTAGGCCCGGCCGTAGAGCCCGCGCGGGTGGAACAGCGCCCGCTGCACGAGCTGCGACCGGCGGCCGTCGTCGAGCGGCTCGACCGTCCATTCCAGCCACGCCTCGCCGGGAAGGCGCATCTCGGCCCGCAGCCGCAGGAGGCGCCCGGGCTCGAGCGCCTCGACCCGCCAGAAGTCGAGCGGGTCGCCGACCCGCAGGCGATCGGGGTGCCTGCGCCCGCGGCGCAGGCCGACCCCGCCGACGACGCGGTCCATGGCGCCCCGGATGCGCCACAGCCATTCGCCGGCCAACCACCCGCGCTCACCCCCGATGCCCTGCACCGCGGCGAACAGCTCGGCCGGGGCCGTGTCGGTGTCCTGGATCTGGACGTCCTGCAGCACCGTGCCGCCGGACCAGTCGGGGTCGGCGGCGAGCGGGTCGGCGGGGGTGCGGCCGTAGAGCTCGGCGTCGGCCCAGGTCGTCGACACCTCGAGGTCCATGAGCCGGCGAAGGGCCAGGTCGACCGCCTCGCGGTAGTGGAGGCGGGTGCGAGGGACGATGTCGAGGATGGCGTCGTCGTGCACCACGACCTCGTTGACGAGGCTGTCGATGAGCGGCCGGGCGAGGTCGGCCGGCAGGGGCGTGACCAGCCCCACCCAGTGCGACGAGAGCGACGGCGACAGCACCGGCACGGTGACGATGAGGCGGCGGCGGAGGCCGGCGACCTCGGCGAACTGGTCCATCATCTGGCGGTAGGTGAGCACGTCGGGCCCACCGATCTCGAGCACCCGCCCGAAGGC
>CAMFLJ010000232.1 GCA_945957335.1 uncultured Actinomycetes bacterium
CGTCGCCGGTGGGCTGGAGGCGGCGGGCGATGGCCCAGAGCGTGTCGCCCGGCTGGACGACCACCACGGCCGACGCCGACGAGGTGGAGGCGCCGGCGTCGGCCGGGTGGAGGGGTTCGGCGGTCGACGCCGGCCCGGAGGCGGCAGCGTCGGCGCCGAGGAGGCGGACGGCCCCGACGGATGCGAGGGCCAGCAGCGCGGCCACGGCGAGGCCGGCGGCGACCAGGAGCAGCGCCCGGCGCAGGCCGTGGCCGGTGCGGGCGGCCGAGCGGCCCCCCTCGACCAGGCGCAGCTGGGGGCGGCCCGTGGGGGTGGCGCCGGGCTGGTTCCAGGGGGCGGTGCCCGGGAACGAGGTGCCGGCGAGAGCGGTGAGTTCGGTTCGGGGCGAGAGGACGGCAGCCATGGGGATCAGTCTCCACAGGGGGTGTGACAGTCGGTCACGGAGGGGTGCGGGCGGGGCCGGTGGCGGCGAACGCCCGTTCGTCGGAGCGACAGCGAACCACGAACACCCGTACGAGGTCAAGAGGTTCTTCCGAACGGGTGTTTGCACCGGGGTGGCGCGCTGTTGTACGGTCCTCCATACAGGCGTTCGCCGGCCCCGGCCGGCCCTCACCACCGGCCCGGCGCCCCCACCGGCGGGCCCACCGATCGGCTCCGCTCCCCCAATGGGCGGCACCGACGCCACCCAGGAGGGCAGATGAGCACGACCAAGCTGACCGCACGGCAGCAGCAGATCCTCGAGATCATCGACCAGCACATCTCCGAGCGCGGCTACCCGCCGTCGGTCCGCGAGATCGGCAAGGCCATCGGCCTCACCTCCCCGTCCAGCGTGCAGAACCACCTCAACCGGCTCAACGAGCTGGGCTACCTGCGCCGCGACCCGGTCAAGCCCCGTGCCCTCGAGGTGCGCTACGACCCCAACTCCGGCGCCTCCGGCGACCGTCGGCCGTTCCGCCACGTGCCCCTCGTGGGCGACGTCGCCGCCGGCACCGACGTGCTGGCCCAGGAGAACGTCGAGGAGATCCTCCCGGTGCCGTCGGACTTCTGCGGCGACGGCGAGCTCTTCATGCTGCGCGTCCGCGGCGAGTCGATGATCGAGGCCGGCATCCTCGACGGCGACTTCATCGTCGCCCGGGCCCAGCAGGTGGCCGAGAAGGGCGACATCGTGGTGGCCGGCATCCCCGGCGACGAGGCCACGGTGAAGACCTACACCCGCAAGGGCAACAAGGTCGTGCTGCTGCCCGCCAACCCGGCGCTCGAGCCGATGGAGTTCGACCCGTCCGAGGTCGCCGTCTACGGCAAGGTCGTCACGGTGATGCGCAAGCTCTGAGCCTTCCACCGAGGGGCGGTGCCGCGGCCTGGCCGCCGGTGCCGCCCCTCGGTCGCGCCCAGGGCCGTGCCCGCGAGCGCGCGGCGGCAGGGCTCAGTACTCGAACCACACGAGCTTGCCGCCGCCCTCGAGCGGCTCCCAGCCCCAGTCGAGGGCCAGCCGCTCGACGATCTCCAGACCCCGGCCGCTCAGCGCGCCGGGCGCGGCCTGGCGGCGCTCGGGCACCCCGTCGGAGCCGTCGGCGATGCCCACCCGCAGGCGGCCCCCCTCGACGGACACCAGCTCGATGCTCACCGCGCCGTGACCGTGCTCGACGGCGTTGCTCACCAGCTCCGACACCATCAGCGCCAGGGCCTGCACGTCGGTCGGGGCGAGCACCCGCTCGTCGGGGAGCACCAGGTCGGCCAGGCGGGTCGCGAAGTGGCGCGCGGTGCTGACGTTGGCGGCGGTGCTCTCGACGGTCAGCATGGCCGTGGGTGCCACGGCCCCTCCTCGGGTCGGGGTGCCGGACGGGTCCGGCGTGGGGGGTCTCTGCGGGCGCTTGGTGTCCATGCCGCCCCCTAGACCCTGCCCACCGGGCGGCGCAGGAATGCCAGAACGGTCACGTCGTCGTCGTCGGAGCGGGTCCCCGCGTCCAGCGCCCGGTCGCACAGCGCCCCCGCCGACGGCTCACCGTCGAGCCCCGACAGGGTGCTCCCGAGGTGGGTGAGGGCGGCGGGGACGTCCTGGCCGCGGCGCTCCACCAGCCCGTCGGAGAACAGGACCATGCCCTCGCCGGGCGCCAGCACGCCGTCGAGGGCCACCGGGCGCCGGGTCGACGCCAGGCCCAGCGCCGGGCCCCGCAGGTCGTCGACGAGACCGACCCCCGCCGGGCCGAGGCGCAGGGGCGGCAGGTGACCGGCCGAGGCGGCACGGAAGCGCCCGTCGGTGGGCTCGACGAGGCACACCAGCGCGGTGGCCATCTGCCCCGGGAGGAGCTGGCGCACGAGGTCGTCGAGCCGGGCCAGCGACTCGGCCGGGCCGTAGGAGGCCATGAGGTAGGCCCGCAGCGCGCTGCGCAGCTGGGCCATGATCCCGGCCACCTCGAGCCCGTGGCCCACGGCGTCGCCCACCACGAAGGCGGTGGACCCGTCGGGCAGGTGGAACACGTCGTGCCAGTCGCCGCCGACCGGGTCGCCGTGGGCCGGCAGGTAGCGCACGGCCACGTCGAAGCCGGCCGAGGTGACCGCCGTGTCGAGCAGGAGGGCCCGCTGCACCGCCTGGCTGGCCTGGAGCCGCTCGTGGGTCCGGCGGGTGAGCGACGCGGCGAGCTGGGCGCCGAGCTCGGTGGCGGCCCACCGGTCGGCGGTGCTCCACGGCCTGCAGCGCCCCTCGATCGACTCGACGAACGTGTCGAACGAGCGACGGGGGCCCAGGTGGGCCCGCCCGTCGGCGCCGGTCATCACCTCGTCGGAGCGGGGGTCCCCGGCCCACTCCACCTCCTGCACCATCTCGGGCCGGTACCAGGCGATCCAGCTGCGCCCTCCCCCGCCGACGGGCACGGCCAGGGCGCCCACGAGGTCGCCGTGGGCGACCGGCAGCTCGTCGGTGCTCACCGCGTCGTCGGCCCGGGCACCGGGCGGGCGCCCGGCCAGGAGCGAGGCGACGTCGGCCTGCACCGCCGCCGGGTCGGGCACGGCGCCCACGCAGGCGATGCGGCCGTCGAGGCTCACCACCGCACCGGCGGCCTCGACCAGGTCGAGCAGCTCGGTGCCGGCCGCGGCGAGCGCGCCGAGGGGGTCGTCGATGCCGTCGAGGGCGCCTCGCAGGGCCCCGACCCGCTCGGAGGCGAGCACCCGGTCGGTGAGGGCCTCGGCCTCGGCGACGGTGACGAGCAGCGACGACGCCAGCTCGGCGAGGCCGGTGGCGGCCCGGCGCCGGGCCGGGTCGGGACGGCGGGGGCCGGCCTCGTGGTGGCACGCCACCAGGCCCCACAGCTCGCCGTCGACCAGCAGGGAGAGCGACATCGACGCGGCGACGCCCATGTTGCGCAGGTACTGGAGGTGCACCGGCGACACCGACCGCAGCCCGCTGTGGGACAGGTCGATCGGGGCGGTCACCGTCGGGTCGGCGTGCACCAGCGGCGAGGGGCGGTAGCCCACGTCGGCGATCAGCCGGGAGGGGTTGCGGCGGTAGAGGTCGCGGGCCTGGGCCGGGATGTCGGAGGCGGGGTAGCGCAGGCCGAGGTAGGGAGCGAGGCGAGCGTCGACCGACTCGGCCACGACCTCGCCGTTCCACTCCGCGTCGAAGCGGTAGGCCATCACCCGGTCGAAGCCGGTGAGCTCCCGCACCTGCACGACGAGGGCGTCGAGCAGCTGGCTCAGGGTGCGCGCCTGCCACAGCGGCCGCTGGCGCGAGAGCAGCTCGTCGGAGGCCAACGGGGTGGCTCCGACGGGCTCGAGCTCGACGAGCAGGCCCCGCTCGGTGGGATGGGCCACGAGGTCGAGTTGGCGCCCGTCGGGCCCGTCGACCTCGAGGATCCGCTCGCCGCGCGCCAGGCGGTCGACCACGGGGCGCCCGAGGGCGTCGGACAGGCGACCGCCGAGCACGGCGCGGCCCCCGAGCAGGCCGAGGGGGTCGTCGGAGCGGACGACCACCGTGCCGGCAGCGTCGACGACGACGGCGGTGCCGAAGGGCTGCACCGCCTCGGGCACGTGGATGGGCTCGTCGGCGCACGCCGCGAGGAGGGCGTCGAGGTCGAGCTCGGCCATGTCAGAGCGAACCGAGCGTGCCGCCCCCGAGGGACAGGGCGTCGGCCGAATCGTGGAGGGGGACGGAGTCACCGACCCCCAGCAGGTCGAGGGTGAAGCGGGCGGCCGAACCGGGGAGGCACACGATCGAGAGCAGCACCCCCGCGCACCGGGCGCTCTCGGCGAACCGCACCAGCGAGCGCACGCCCGTGGAGTCGATGAACGTGCACGGGGAGAGGTCGATCACCACACCCGTGAGGGGCTGGTGGCCGAGGCACGCGTCGAGGGCGGCGTCGAGCCCGGGCGCGGTGGCGAGGTCGAGCTCGCCGTCGACGACGACCCAGTGCTCGGCACCACGGACGGCCACGTCGAGCCGGAACTCATCTGTCACGTGCTGCTCCACCCGATCCCGGTCCCACACCGGGACTTCTCGGGGTCTTGCTACCCCGCTGGAGAAGGGTCCAGAACCGGGAACACCCGGAATCGGGAAGGGTGCTGCGCTCAGCCCGGTTGTGGGCCCTCGGACGCCAGCTGGTGCAGCACGGCCCACACCCGCTCGAGCGAGGGGCGGTCGAGGAACTCGCCGGCGGTGTGGGCGATGGTGGGGTCGCCGGGGCCGAAGTTCACGGCCGGCACCCCGTGCTCGGCGAAGCGGGCCACGTCGGTCCAGCCCAGCTTGGCGATCACGTCTCCCCCGCTGAGGGCGCACAGGCGGGTGAGCAGCGGGTGGCCCAGGCCAGGCGCGGCGGCGGGGCTGGCCTCGACCAGCTCGACGGTGTCGCCGTCCTCGAGGTGCGGGGCCAGCACCTCGCGCACGTGGGCCTCCGCCTCGGCGACGGAGCGGTCGGGCGCGAAGCGGTGGTTGATGACCACCACCGCCTCGTCGGGCACCACGTTCCCGGCCACGCCCGCCTCGACCGACACGGCCTGGAGGGCCTCGCGGAACTCGAGCCCGTCGACCACCGGCCGGCGCTCGACGTAGGCGTCGAGCATCGACAGCACCCCGGCCAGGCGGTGCACGGCGTTGCGGCCCATCCACGGCCGGGCGGTGTGGGCCCGGGCGCCCTTCAGCGCCACGCGGACCCGCAGCGTGCCCTGGCACCCGGCCTCGATGCCGCCGACGGTGGGCTCGCCGAGCACCGCGGCGTCGCCGACGAGGAGGTCGGGGCGCAGCTCGAAGAGCTCACCGAGGCCGCTCTCGGCGCTGGCGATCTCCTCGCGGGCGTAGAAGACGTAGGTGAGGTCGACGGCGGGCTCGGTGGCCGTGCGGGCCAGCTCGAGCATCACGGCCAGGCCGCCCTTCATGTCGGCGGAGCCGACGCCGAAGAGGCGGTCGCCGTCGAGGCGGGCCTCGGCGTTGCCGTCGGCCGGGACCGTGTCGGTGTGGCCGCCGAGCACGAGGCGCAGCGGACGGCCGAGATCGGTGCGGGCCACCAGGTTGTCGCCGACGCGCTCGACGGTGAGGTGGGGCAGGGCGCGCAGCTCGGCCTCCAGCCGGTCGACGAGAGGGCCCTCGTGACGGCTGGGCGACGCCACCGCCACCAGCTCGGCGGTGGCGGCCAGCAGGTCGACCGACGGCGCGGCGGCCATGCCGGCGCCCGTCAGGTGGCGGCGCCGTGGAGGCGCAGCACGTCGTTGAGGGCCGACTTGTCGTGGCGCTCGCCCTCGGTGAGGCGCTTGATCACGAGCACGCAGGGCAGGCCGAACTCGCCGCCGGGGAAGGTGCGGGGCCGGGTGGCCGACACCGCGACGCACCACGAGGGCACCACGCCACGCGAGAGCTCCTCGCCGGTCTCGGCGTCGATGACCGGGATCGAGCCGGTGAGGATCACGCCGGCGCCAAGCACGGCACCGTCGCCCACCCGGGCGCCCTCGGCGACGATGCAGCGGCTGCCGATGAGGCAGTCGTCGCCGACGATGACGGGGGCGGCCTGCGGCGGCTCGAGCACACCGCCGATGCCGACGCCGCCGGACAGGTGCACGTTGGCGCCGATCTGGGCGCAGGAGCCGACGGTGGCCCAGGTGTCGACCATCGAGTTGGCGCCGACGCGGGCGCCGATGTTCACGTAGCTCGGCATCATCACGACGCCACGGTCGAGGAACGAGCCGTAG
>CAMFLJ010000233.1 GCA_945957335.1 uncultured Actinomycetes bacterium
CACCCCCACTCTCCTCTTCGTCGGCAGCGTCAGATGTGTATAAGAGACAGCCACGTGGTCGCGCTCGCAGCTCGCGCCGCCGGCTGAACCCGCCGCGGCGCCCGACGTCGCAAGGGGAACAGCACATGGGACCGCTCGCCGGAGTGAAGGTCGTGGAGATCGCCGGCATCGGCCCGGGGCCCTTCGCCGCCATGATGCTGGCCGACATGGGCGCCGACGTCGTGCGGGTCGACCGCGCCGGCAACGTGTGGGGCGGCGACCCGGCCACCCCGCCGCAGGACATCATGAACCGCGGCCGCCGCTCGATCGGCGTCGACCTGAAGAACCCCGAGGGCGTCGAGACCGTCCTGCAGCTCGTCGAGAAGGCCGACGCGCTGATCGAGGGCTTCCGGCCCGGCGTCACCGAGCGCCTCGGCATCGGCCCCGACGCCTGCCTCGCCCGCAACCCCGCGCTCGTCTACGGCCGCATGACCGGCTGGGGCCAGGACGGCCCGATGGCCCAGATGGCCGGCCACGACATGAACTACATCGCCATCGGCGGCGCGCTCGGCGCCATCGGCCGCCCCGGCGAGCGCCCGCAGCCGCCGCTCAACCTCGTGGGCGACTTCGGCGGTGGCGGCATGCTCCTCGCCTTCGGCGTCGTGTGCGGCGTGCTCGAGGCCCGGACCTCCGGCCAGGGCCAGGTGGTCGACGCCGCCATGGTCGACGGCACCGCCATCCTCACCACCTTCATGCACGGCCTGATGGCCATGGGCGGCTGGAAGGACGAGCGCGGCGTGAACCTGCTCGACACCGGAGCCCACTTCTACGAGGTCTACGAGTGCGCGGACGGCAGGTTCCTGTCGGTCGGCGCCATCGAGCCGCAGTTCTACGCCGCGTTCCTCGAGGGCACCGGGCTCAGCGACGACCCCGAGTTCGCGCAGCAGATGGACAAGTCGCAGTGGCCCCACCTCAAGGAGCGCCTGGCCGGGGTGATCGCCACCAAGACCCGCGACGAGTGGGCGGCGATCTTCGACGGCACCGACGCATGCGTGGCCCCGATCCTGTCGCTGGGCGAGGCGCCCTCGCACCCGCACAACGTCGCCCGCGACGCGTTCGTCGAGCGCGAGGGCATCGTGCAGCCCGCTCCCGCGCCCCGCTTCTCGCGGACGGAGGCCACCATCCAGCGCCCGCCCGCCCACGCCGGCCAGCACACCGACGAGGTGCTGGGCGAGTGGGGCGTCGCCGACGCCGACCGCCTGGCCGCCCTCCGCGCCGCCGGCGCCATCGCCTGACCCCCGGCGGAGCCGTCGGAGGGCGCCGGTAGGCTCGCCCGCCATGGCAACGCTGGTCTGCTTCCACGCCCACCCCGACGACGAGTCGATCGCCACCGGGGGCACGATGGCCCTCGCCGCCGCGGCGGGGCACCGCGTGGTGCTCGTGCTCGGCACACGCGGGGAGCTCGGTGAGCCCGTCGAGGGCGTGCTCGCCGACGGCGAGGAGCTGTGGCAGCGCCGGGTCGTCGAGGCCCAGGAGGCCGGCCGCATCCTCGGCGCCGAGCGGGTCGAGTTCCTCGGCTACCGCGACTCCGGGATGATCGGCGAGCCCACCAACGACGACCCCACCTGCTTCTGGCAGGCCGACGTCGACGAGGCCGCCGAGCGCCTGGCCGCCATCCTGCGCGACGTCGACGCCGACGTGCTCACCATCTACGACTCCCACGGCGGGTACGGCCACCCGGACCACATCCAGGTGCACCGGGTCGGGCTGCGGGCGGCCGAGCTCGTGGGCCTCGACGCCGTCTACCAGTCGACGATGAACCGCGACGCCATGCGCCGCCAGCTCGAGAACGTCGAGCAGTTCGAGGTCGACCTCGCCGACGCCGCCGAGGGCGTGGCCGACGGCCTGGCCGAGCGTCGTGACCGCCTCGACTCCGACGAGTTCGGCTCCCCCGAGTCGCTCATCACCCACGCCGTCGACGTCAGCTCGGTGCTCGACGTGAAGAAGCAGGCGATGGTGGCCCACGCCAGCCAGATCGGGCCCGACTCGTTCTTCCTCGCCATGCCCGCGGAGGCGTTCGCCCTGGCCTTCGGCACCGAGTGGTTCATCGGTCCGGGGGCGTCCCGGGCCGAGGGCGAGCCGTTCGCCACCTCGATCCTCGGCTGAGCCGGCGCGCGCCTGCCGTCGACCTGGGTGGCCGCCGGGCCGGGCCCGCCTCAGGTGACGAGCACGCCGTGGGTCTCGCCGTAGCCGTTGGGCTCACGGCCGTCGCACGCCTCGTCGTCGAAGAACCGCCCGCCCTCGGCGAGGTAGCGGAACCGAAACGTGCGGCCCGCCGGCAGCACCACCGCTGCCGATCGGGTGCCGTTCGAGCGCGCCTTCATCGGCGTGGCCAGCGGCGACCACCCGTTGAAGTCGCCCACCACCGAGACCCTTCCCTCCGCGGACGGCACGGCGAAGGTGACCTTCACCTCGTCGCCCGCGAGTGGTGCCCGCTTGATCATCTGCGCTCCTCGTGGTCCGCGCCCGCCCGCGGCGGGCGTCACGGCCGACGGTAGGAGCGCGGCCGGGCCGGGCCCGTGCACCGTCAGGAGAACTTCACGGTGGTTCACACGGCCCGGCCGAGGGCGCTAGGCGATGACGCGCCGCCGGAAGAAGCGGATGCCGATGGCGCCGAACAGCAGGCCGAAGCCGATCACGACCGGGTACACGGCCCACAGCGACATCGTGGGCACGTCGGTGAGCGCGGCCCGGAAGCCCTCGCTCACGTACACGAGCGGGTTCACCAGCACGGCGACCTGCAGCCAGCGGATGGGCGCCAGCGACGCCCACGTGTAGTAGATGCAGCCGAGGAAGGTGATCGGCAGCACGACCACGCCGAAGAGCATCGGCACGGTGCGCGGGTTGAACACGGTGCCGAACATCAGCCCGAGCGCCGAGCACATGAGGCAGGCCAGCGGGGTGAAGGTCAGCAGGATCACCCAGTGGATCTGCAGGTGCACCGGCGTGGCCGGCACGATCGCCGCGATCGGGAACACGATCAGCGCGGCGAACAGGCCCTGCAGCGCGCCCGACACGATCTTCTCGACGGCCACGAGGGACACGGGCAGGGGAGCGAGGACGCGGTCCTCGATCTCGCGGGTGACGCCGAACTCGGTGACCATCGGCAGGGCCACGGCCTGGATGCCCTGGAAGAGCACGGCGAGGCCGATGACGCCGGCCACCAGCAGGGTCGAGAAGCTCGAGGCCCCCTGCGCGCCACCGACGCCCTGGCCGATCTTCGGGAACACGTAGGTGAAGATGAACACCAGCAGCAGCGGCTGCAGGATCGTGCGGGGGATGAACTCGCGCAGGTTCTTCTTCAGCACGACGAGGTCGCGCAGGAGCAGCGCGCCGAACGCGGCGGTGGTGGCGGCGCGGGTGCTGCGCAGCGACGGCTGCAGCGCGGCCGACGGCTCGGCGGTGGGTGCGGTGGCGGTCATTCGCGCAGGTCCTTCCCGGTCAGCTCGATGAAGACGGTCTCGAGGGTGGGCTCCTCGGCCCGCAGGTCGACCACGGTGGCGCCGGCCTGGTCGGCGGCGGCGGGCACGGCCTGCAGCACCCCGCCCGCGCCCTTCACCCCGAACCGGATGCCGTCACCGGTGACCTCCATGTTGGTGACGCCGCTGAGCACCTCGGTGAGGCGGTCGGCCAGGGCCTGGCGGGTGGCCACCTCGGTCGGGGCGGTGGTGACGGTGACGAAGGTGTCGGCGCCGATCGAGGCCTTCAGCGCCGCAGGGGTGTCGAGGGCGAGCACTCGGCCGTGGTCGATGATGGCGAGCCGGTGGCAGAGCTGGTCGGCCTCCTCCATGTAGTGCGTGGTGAGGAGGATGGTCTGGCCGTCGTCGTGGAGCTCCTCGAGGATCTCCCAGAGGGCGATGCGGCTCTGCGGGTCGAGGCCGGCGGTGGGCTCGTCGAGGAACAGGATCGACGGCCGGTGCATCACGGCCCGGGCCACCATGAGGCGCTGGGCCATGCCCCCCGAGAGCGCCAGCACCGGGGCCTTGGCCCGCTCGGTCAGGCGGAACTGCTCGAGCAGCCGGTCGCTCTCGCGGCGGGACTCCTTGGCGCCCATGCCGAAGAAGCGGCCGTGGAAGTAGAGGTTCTCCCAGACGGTGAGGGCCCGGTCGAGGGTGTTGCTCTGGGGCACGACGCCGATGAGCTGCTTGGCGCGGGCGGGGTGGGCGACCACGTCGACACCGCCCACGAAGGCGCGTCCGCCGGTGGGGAGCACCCGGGTGGTGAGCATGCCGGCGGTGGTGCTCTTGCCGGCCCCGTTGGGCCCGAGCAGCCCGAAGATCTCGCCGCGGTGCACCGTGAGGTCGAGCCGGTCGACCGCGGTCACGTCGCCGGGGTACACCTTGGTCAGGCCCTCGGTGCGGATCACGACGTCGGTGGTGTCGGCCGGTGGCACCCCGCCGGGTGCGGTGGCGGTGTCGGTCACGCCTTCCTCCGTTGGTCGGGGCCGGCGGCGGCGCCGGCTCGGTGTTCGAGCTCGCAACGATCGATGCTTGGACGATCGCGATATATCGGAACGGACTCTACGAACGTCATCGGTCCCGGGTCAACACTCAGCCGGGGCCCTCGCCCTCGCCCTCGTGGTCGAGGCCGTCGGCGACGACGAGCCCGTCGAGCTGACCGGCACCCCGGAACACGTGGCGCTGGTCGTCGGACCGCACGACGAGGGCGGGGCCCCGCAGCACGCGGCCGTCGTCGAGCACCGCCATCACCAGCCGGCACGGTGCCTGGGGGAGCGACGCCGTGGGCAAGGTGGTGGTGACGAGCTCCCAGTCGAGGTTCTCGGTCTCGTCCCGGCGGACCACCAGGAGGTCGGCCTGCATCAGCGGGAGCTCGACGTCGTCGACGTGCACCTGGGCCAGGGTGAACCGGGCGTGGCGCACCGGCCTCAGGCCTCGCCGGTGGTGGTGAGCACCTCGACGCCGTCGTCGGTCACCAGGACCGTGTGCTCGAACTGCGCCGTGCGGCTGCCGTCGGCGGTGACCGCGGTCCAGTCGTCGTCCCAGATGCGGTGCAGGCCGGTGCCCATCGAGATCATCGGCTCGATCGTGAAGATCATGCCGGGCTCCATCTCGGTGGTGAAGCGGGGCTCGTAGTAGTGCGGGATCTGCAGGTCGGTGTGGAACTGCTCGCCGATGCCGTGCCCGACGAAGGCCCGGACGACCTCGTAGCGGTTGGCGGTGGCGTGCTCCTCGATGGCCTTGCCGATGTCGGAGAACGGCCGGCCGGGGGCCACCGCGGCGATGCCCCGCTCGAGGCACTCACGGGTGACCTCGACGAGGCGGCGGGATGCCTCGTCGACGTCGCCGACGAAGTAGGTGGCGTTGGTGTCGCCGTGCACGCCGTCGAGGTAGATCGTGACGTCGAGGTTGACGATGTCGCCGTCGCGCAGCTCGCGGTCGTCGGGGATGCCGTGGCAGATGACCTCGTTCACCGAGGTGCACAGCGACTTGGGGTAGCCGCGGTAGTTCAGGGTGCTGGGGTAGCCGCCCCGGTCGATGTAGGCCTGGTGGACGACCGCGTCGATGTGGTCGGTGGTGACGCCGGGGGCCACGGCGGCGGCGCCCAGCTGGAGCACCTCGGCGGCGGCGCGCCCGGCGCGGCGCATGCGCTCGATCACGTCGGCGGGCTGCACCCACGGCTGCTGGCGGCGGATCGGGGTGCCGGTCTCCGCGTACTCGGGCCGCGGGATCTCCGGCGGCACCGTGCGCATGGGGCTGATCCGCCCGGGCTGGAGGCGCTCGGCCGTGTCGCGGTGGCACCGCTTGAACTTGCGGCCGCTTCCGCACCAGCAGGGGTCGTTCGCCTTCAGCATCGTGGGAGGAGTGTACGGGCGGCCCGCACCGGCGCGGCGAGGCGGGGTCGACTGGCGCGGTCGGTGGGTGTGGACGACGATGCAGCCCCATGTCGATCATCCGCATCAACGCCATCACCGTGCCGGCCGAGGCCGGCGACGAGCTCGCCCACCGGTTCGCGGCGCGTGCCGGGGCCGTCGACGGGGCCGACGGCTTCGAGGGCTTCGAGCTGCTCAAGCCCACCGACGGGCGCACGCAGTGGCTGGTCATCACCCGCTGGCGCGACGAGGCCGCCTTCGAGGCGTGGGTCGCCTCGCCGGCCTTCGCCGACGGCCACCG
>CAMFLJ010000234.1 GCA_945957335.1 uncultured Actinomycetes bacterium
TCGAACGACACGAAGCGCTCGACCGCGAGGCTCGAGTCGTTGATGGTCTGGAGGTTCGTGTAGCCGGCGCGCTCGAGCATCCGGCGCAGCACCATGAGGTTGGCGTCCTCGTCGTCGACGATGAGGATGCGGGCGTTCTCGACGGCCACCGACGACGGTGGCGGTGCGTTGGTCGACATGGTCATGCTCGTCTTCCCGTCAGGCTGGTGGAGCTGGAGGTGGCGGAGGCGGCCGGCGCGTCGGAGGGTGTCGCGTCGGGGAGTGACACGGTGAAGGCCGAGCCCTCACCGGGGGTGGAGCGGACGGCCAGGGTGCCGTCCATGCGCTCGGTGAGGCCGCGGCTGAGGGCGAGGCCGACGCCGGTGCCCTCGATGCCGGAGTGCTCGAGGCCGAGCCGGTCGAACGGCACGAAGAGGCGCTCGATCTGGTCGTCGCCGAGACCGGGGCCGGTGTCGTGGACGGTGAGGTGCACCCGGCCGTCGCGGCGCTCGACGGTCACCTCGACCCGGCCGCCGGGGTGGTTGTACTTGATGGCGTTCGAGACCAGGTTGAGCAGCACCTGCAGCAGGCGCTGGCGGTCGGCGGTGAGCAGCGGACCGTCGGTGTCGTCGAGGGGCCCGTGCAGCGACACGCCGGCGCGGGCGGCCAGCGGGGCGGTGAGGTCGAGCACCTCGCGCACTGCGTCGACGGCGGCCACCGGCTCGAGGTGGAGGTGGACGTTGTCGCTCTCGATGCGGGCGATGTCGAGCACCTCGTTGATGAGGGCGAGGAGGTGGTCGCCCGCCTTCGAGATCTGCTCGACGTACTCGGTGCCCGGCTCCTCGAGCTCCTCGAGCTCGAGCAGCTGGGTGAAGCCGAGCATGGCGTTGAGCGGCGTGCGCAGCTCGTGGCTCACGCGGGAGAGGAACTCGCTCTTGGCGGCGCTGGCCCGCTCGGCCTGGTCCTTGGCCTGGCGCAGGGCGTGCTCGAGGGCGATCTGGTCGGTGACGTCGCGGCTCACCATCACGATGCCGTCGTTCGATCCGTCGGGGCGGGTGATCACCTGCGCGTGCGACTCGATGGTCACCCAGGCGCCGTCGGCGGTGCGGCCCCGGAAGCGGAACGTGACCCGGCCCTCGCCGTCGCGGAGCTCGGCCAGGCGCGCCTCGGTCTGGTCGCGGTCGTCGGGGTGGACGACGTCGGCCAGGTTGCGGTCGACGAGCTCGCGGGTCGGGTAGCCGAAGATCCGCTCGAAGGCGATGCTCGTGGTCCGGATGGTGCCGTCGACCTCGAGGATGGTGATGACGTCGGGGGAGGCACCGATGACGGTGGACAGCACGCGCTCGCGGGCGGCGGTGGCCGCCACGGCCTCCTTCACCTCGGTGATGTCGGTCGAGATCGAGCCGACCGCCACCGGCACGCCGTCGGGGTCGAGCAGCGGGAACTTCACCGACAGGAACGTGTGCGGCCCGTCGGCCAGCTCGATGATCTCCTCGAACTGCATCGGCTCGCGGGTGACGAGCACCTGCTGGTCGCGGGCCCGCAGCATCGGCGCGGCGGCCGGCCAGTGGTCGAAGTCGTCGCTGCCCACCACGGCGTGGCCGTCGGCGTCGAACAGCTCCGCCAGCGCCTGGTTGGCGAACTGGTAGCGACCGAAGGGGTCCTTCAGCGAGATGAGCGCCGAGGAGTTGTCGAGGAAGGCGCTGAGGCGCGACTCGCTCTCCTCCTGGGCGATCTCCGCCTCGCGGCGGGCGGTGACGTCGACCACGTAGGCCATCACGCGGGTGGGGTCGAGCTCGTGGCCGCGGAGCACCGCCTCCATCCACCGCCAGGTGCCGTCGAGGTGGCGCACCCGGAACTCGGCGTGCTGCTGGCGCCGGCCCTCGCCGACGGCCCGGCGCGACGCGGCGAGCAGGTCGGCCCGGTCGTCGGCGTGGACGAGCTCGAGGAACGAGCTGGGGTCGTCGAGCAGGGCGATCGGGGAGTGGCCCATCACCCGGGCGCTGTTCGAGGTGATGTAGTCGAGCAGCAGGGGCGAGTGGTCCGAGAGGTGGGTGGCCAGCGACGCCGAGAACATCACCATCGGTCCGCCCGAGACCATGTGCTCGAGGGTGGCCTGGGCCTCCTCGAGCTGGAGCTGGCGGTTGGCGAGCACGTCGGCGGCCCGGGCGAGGGTGGCCTCGGCCTCGGAGATCTCGTCGCGGCCGGGCGAGCGGGGGGCGAGGGCGGCGTCGGAGGCCAGCCGGTCGGCGTTGGCCCTGAGGTGGTTGACCCGGCGCGACAGGTCGCGCATGAAGACGATGGTGGCGACGGTGCCGGCGACGATGGCCACGCCGAGCACGGCGAGGGTGGCGAGGGCGAGGCCCGACGCGTCGGTGCCGACCTCGACGGCCACCAGGGCGGAGGCGCTGACCAGGCCGAGGACGGGCACGGCGAGGACGACCAGCCCCTGGGCGCGCAGGGGGAGGTCGTGCCAGCCACCGCTCCTGCGGCGGATGGCCTCCTCGTCCTCGTCGCTCTCGCCGGGCGTGGGCACGGCGTCCCTCCAGGTCGTCGGAACCGTCCACTGCGTTATCGGCAGCTACGGGGCCCCGGCCCAAGGAGAAAATGGGTTCGGATGTACCAATTGAGCCGGACGGCCCATCGGGGAGGTGCCGGTCGGCTCCCGGCGGCCGCTCAGCTCTCGGGCAGGTCGACCGTGAAGGTGGCGAGGTCGGTGGCCAGGTCGTGGCGCATGGCGGCGGTCTGGGCCCCCCGGCAGTTCACCCGGGTGGCGGCGAACGCCTTGGCGTTGAGCCCCTCGACCAGCTCGGTGGCGTGGGCGACGGAGGCGGACACGACGTCGTCGGCGGGCACGACGCGGTCGAGGTAGCCGGCGGCGACGGCGCCCTCGGGGTCGTAGACGTGGGCGTGGTTGATCGCCTCCGTGAAGGCGGCGTTGGTGAGGCGGGCCCGGGCCAGCTCGACCGCGAACTTGGGCACCGGCATGCCGATGGCGACCTCGTTGAGGCCGATCTTGAACGAGCCCTCGGCGCCGATGCGGGTGTCGCCCGACAGCAGGAGGATGCCGCCCATCGCCAGCGCGTGGCCGGTGCAGGCGATGACCACCGGGATCGGCGACTCGAAGAGCTCGAGGGCGAGGTCGGCGCCGGCCTTGAGCAGGCCGCGGGCGGCTTCGTCGCTGGAGGTCATGGTGGGCAGGTGGAACCCGGCCGAGAATCGGCCCGGGCGCCCGGCCAGCACGATGGCGCCGGCTTCGCCCTTCGCCGTCTCGACCCCGTCGTGGATGGCGGCGGCGATCTCGTGGGAGATGGCGTTGGCCTTGCCGTCGTCGACGGTGACGACGGCGACGGGGCCCTGCAGTTCGTAGGTGACGGCGGTCTCGGTCATGGGCCGAGACGCTACCGGCCCGGACACCTCGAGGGTGCCGGGCCGGTGCCGGGACGTCCGCCGCCTCCGTGAGGGCCCTGGGGCCCGTCGAGCAGGTCGATCAGTCGATCAGTTGAAGGTGCCGCTGGCGCCGCCGACGGCGCCGCCCTTGCCCTTCTTGGGGCCGAAGGCGCCGGCGAGCATCTCCTCGCTGAAGCCGCCGCCGGTGGGGAGGCCCACGGCGTAGCGGTAGAGGGCGACCCGGTAGATGGCACCGAGCGCCGCCATGACCACGCCGACGACGGCGGCCCAGAGGACGAAGCCGACGATGGTGATCACCGGCGACACCAGCCAGAGGACGCCGAACACGATGAGGCCGGGCAGCATCAGCACCAGGCTGAGGGCGCCGAGGCCGATCTGGGCGATGACGTTCTCGCCCCAGGTCGTCTTGAGCAGGTGGGCCGAGCGCTTGATGGCGTCGACCGGGCCGATGCCCTCGACGATGATCGCCGGCACGGTGAGCCAGGTGATGATGTTCCAGGCGGCGCCACCGAGGGCGGCCACCACCCCGCCGAGGATCCCGGCCCGCTCGCGGATGGCCTGCAGGATCATGCCGACGGTGGCGTTGATGACGGCCCAGCCGGTGAGCGAGCCGATCCGGGTGCCGGCGATCGCCAGGGCGCTGCCGAAGGTGGGATCGCCGCCCTCGAGGCGCTGGTTGGCGCCGGCGACGAGGGCGCCGGTGAAGAACTGGGCGATGAAGCCGACGACCAGGAGGCCCACGATGCCGATGGCGTAGGTGGCCGGTGTGGGGGCCAGCGACGTGGCGTTGACGCCCGCGCTCGGGTCGGCGACGGTCTCGAGGGTGGCGTAGGCGCCGCCGCCGAAGATCAGCACGACGATGCCGCAGATCAGGGCGGAGACCACCGGGAAGGCGGCCAGCACCTTGTCCTTGTTGAGGACGGCGAAGCTGGTCTTCGCCAGGTCGACGCTGTTCGAGAGCTTGCTCATGGTTGAACTCCATCGTCGTGTCCGGCGCGGATCTTGAACATCGTGGCTCGACCGACGTGAGCCGTGTCGGATCCTGAGTCGGCTCAGGAGCTGTGATCGCCTGCCTGCTCAGGCATCGGCGACGAAGGCCGACGGATCGGCGGCGAGGTCCTCGGTGCCAGGGGCCAGCTCGAGGTGCATCGAGCGGCAGCGCGAGATGGTGACGTCGAGGTGGGTCGCGTCGAAGTCGTGGACGTGGCCGCCGGTGGCGTGGTCGGCCGTGAGCATGTGGAGGTGGAACCCGGGCAGCTCGACGCCCGCCGCCCAGTCGGGGAAGCAGAACCCCACGACGGTGGCCTCGAGGTCGGCCCCCTCGAGGAAGACCTGATCGGTGCGCAGCACCTCGGCGAGGGGCCGGTACGGCGGGTGCTGGCGCGCCACGCTGCGGAACCGGGTGGTGCGGAAGTGGCCGACCGCCCTCACGGCCCAGCACCCGTCGGGGTCGGGGAGGCGGGTGTGGACCTCGGCCTCGAACGACTCGCGGGGGAGCGGCCCCTCGAGCTCGAAGGTGATCGGGTCGTCCATCTCGACCAGCACCGCGAACGGCACGAGCGTGTCGTCGGCCGGCACGTGGGCGACGCCGTCGGGCCCGATGTTCCAGATCTCACCGTCGACGACCACCACCTCGCCGTCGAGGCCCTGGAGGGTGCCGATGCCCCACGAGCCCTTCCCCCGCAGCTCGCCGACGGTCACCTCGCCGTCGTAGCGGCCCTCCATGATCGAGGCGATGGTGTGCACCTGCACGATGTCACCGGCGGCGTGGTGGAGCCGGGCGACGTCGGTGCTCCGGATGCGCTCGACGAGGAGCGAGTGGGCGAGGGCGGGATCGACGGGCACCGGCCGAGCGTACGGCCCGGCTCGCGCCGCGATGGCCCCGGGGTAGCGTCGCCCGCCGTGACGACGTTCGAGTTCGAAGGTGTCGGCGGGATCCGGCTGGTGGGTGACGAGCGGGGCGAGCCCGGCGGGCCCACCGTCGTGCTCCTCCACGGTGGCGGCCAGACCCGGCACTCGTGGGGTGGCACCGCCGACGTCCTCGCCGAGCGGGGCTGGCGGGCGATCACGCTCGACGCCCGTGGCCACGGCGAGTCCTACTGGTCCGACGAGCAGGACTACCGCCTGTCCTCGTTCGCCGGCGACGTGGAGCGCTTCGTCGGCGAACGGCTCGAGCGGCCGCCGTTCCTCATCGGTGCCTCGCTGGGCGGGCTCACCGCCATGCTCCTCGCCGGCGAGATGGCGCCCGGCATCGCCCGCGGCATCGTGCTCGTCGACATCGTCCCCGACATGGAGCAGGCCGGTGCCAACCGCATCCAGCAGTTCATGGCCGAGCACGCCCGCACCGGCTTCGCCTCGCTCGACGAGGTCGCCGACGCCATCGCCGCCTACAACCCCCACCGTTCCCGCCCCACCGACCTGTCGGGGCTCAGCAAGAACGTGCGCGAGCGCGACGGCCGTTGGTACTGGCACTGGGACCCGGCCTTCGTCGGCGGCACCGCCGACCTGCCCCCGAGCGAGATCGGCGACACCGAGCGGCTGATGGCCGACGTCCAGAACATCGTCGACGGCACACCGCTGCTGCTCGTGCGGGGCCGGGTGAGCGACCTCGTCACCGAGGAGAAGGCCGCCGAGTTCCGCGCCGTGTTCCCGGCCGCCGAGTACGTCGACGTCTCCGGTGCCGGCCACATGGTCGCCGGCGACCGCAACGACGCCTTCACCGCCGCCGTCGTCGACTTCCTCGACCGCCACCGCTGACCTCGCGCTGCGCGCCA
>CAMFLJ010000235.1 GCA_945957335.1 uncultured Actinomycetes bacterium
GCCACCAGCCGAGGTCGAGCTCGGCCGGGCCGACGTAGGACGCCTCGAAGTCGGTGAGGCAGGCGGGGGAGAAGTCGCGGAAGATGATGTTGCCGGGCCGGGGGTCGCCCCAGCAGAGGCCGGGGGTGTCGTCGACGGGCAGCTCGCGGTGGAGCCACTCCCACGCCTGCTCGAGCACCGGGTGGCGCCGGCCCCGCAGCTCCTCGAGCCCGAAGCGCTCCCAGAGGTCGAGCTGGGCGTGGTTGCCCGGGGTGCCGCCCTCGGGCACGAGCCACTGGAGGCCGGCGGCCTGCCAGTCGACGCGGTGGATGGCGGCCATGGCCTCGATGCCGCCGGTGATCAGGCGGCGGCGCTGATCGGGGGTGGCCTCGGTGAAGAAGCCCTCCTGGGTGTAGAGCGGGCTCTCGATGGGCACCTGGCCCTCGACGAAGCGCATCACGAAGAACGGCTTGCCGGCCACGGCGGCGTCGGCCTCGTAGCCCACGACGGGGGCCACCGGCACGGTGCCGTGCGCGGCGATGGCGGTCATCACCCGGTGCTGGATCTCGATCTCGGCCAGGTCCTCGGACGACTGGGCGGGGTAGATCGCCGGCTCGGGGTTCTCGAGGCGCAGGACGAGGCGCTCGTGGGAGGTCTCGCCGCCCCGGTGGGCCTCGGCGGTGAACATCACCGTCTCGGCCGAGAAGCCCTGCCCCGAGGGGCGCTTGGCGTCGAGCATCACCACGGAATCGGCCCCCAGCCGGGGGGCCAGCCACGCCTCGACGGCGGCCTGGTCGAACGACTCGGTCATCTCTGATCCCCCTGGTGCGGTGCGACGGCGACCGGCGACGGTACCAGCGGCCCCGGGAGGGGAGTGACGTCCGACCCTACGGATCGGGAACGGGATGCCGATGACTGGTGTTGGAGAGGGTGCCTGGTCCCGGAGCCGGGCCCCACCCCACACCGGCGAGGCGCTCGCCCCGCCGCCTACCACGGAAGCGAACGGACCATGCAGGACACCATCGCCACCACCGAACAGCAGGGCATCGACTCCCTCGTCGCCCTGGTCGCCACCGCCGACGCGGCGGACGAGCTGCTGGTGTCGTCGTCCCGCCTCGTGGATGCGCTCCTCGACGTGCGCAACGAGGTGCCCGAGGCCCTGGTCTCGGTGGTCGACACGGCTCTCGCCGCCTGCGCCCACCGCCATGTGGTCCCCACCGCCGAGGCGGTCGAGCTGGTCGCCACGATCACGGCCGGGCAGGCGCTGCGACCCGATCCGGTCTGATCGGTCACGCCTGCCGGCTCAGGACGAGCCAGCCCGACGCCCCCCACGGCCCGCACGATCCGTTCGTGCGGGCCGTCGTCGCATCCGGGCCCGGTGACGGCTCGGCGTGACCGGATGATCAGGAGCCGGAAACCCTCCCGCAACACCCCTCCGCCACACTGCCCCGGTGGCACTTCCTCGGATCGGGATCACGGCTGAGCCCGTCGACGGCGACGGCGGTCGCATCGACGGCGCCCCGCGCGCCTACGTGCAGGGCGTGGTGGCGGCCGGTGGCATCCCCGTGGTCCTGCCCGTCCTCGGCCCCGAGCTCGTCGATGCCACCCTCGAGGGCGTCGACGGCCTGCTGGTGTCGGGTGGCGGCGACATCGACCCGCTCCGCTACGGCCGACTCGCCGGGCCCCGCACCGACGGCGTCGACTCCGGTCGCGACGCCTTCGAGCTGCCGCTCGTCCGCGCCGCGCTGGCCTCGGGCCTGCCGATCCTGGGCGTCGGGCGCGGCCTCCAGGTCGTGAACGTGGCCCTGGGCGGCACCCTCGTGCAGCACGTGGCCGGGCACGGGCCGAACGCAGAGGGCCCGGTCGCCCACGAGGTGCGCATCGGCCCCGGGTCGCTCCTCGCGGCCGTGGTCGGCTCCACCACGCTCTCCGTCGAGTCGGCCCACCACCAGGCCCTCGACCTCGCCGGGGCCGGCCTGCAGGTGGTGGCCCGCGCCACCGACGGCCCGATCGAGGCGGTCGAGGGCCTCGGTGACCTGCGGGTGCTGGGCGTGCAGTGGCAGCCCGAGCTGGCCCTCGACCGGCCGGCCCACGCCGCGCTGTTCCGCTGGCTCGTCCGCGAGGCCGCGGTGCACCCCGACGCCGGACTCCTCGACCTCGTGCGCCTCGACGAGGTCGGCCCGGTGCCGCCGTCGTGGGCGGCCCTCGCCGCGCCCCGCTGAGCCCGGCCCCGGAGCCGCCGCCCTCCGGCGTGGGTGGGGAGGCCTGACGGGCGTACGGTGGTCGCCGTCACCGCACCTGAGGGGGAGCACCGATGACCGTCGCCGACGATCCGATCCTGCTGCCGGATCCCGAGCCCGCCGACCTCCGCTACACGATCATCTCGGTGGACGACCACCTGGTCGAGCCGCCCGACATGTTCGAGGGACGGCTGCCCGCGCACCTGCAGGACCGCGCCCCCAAGGTCATCACCAACGAGCGCGGCCACGAGGTCTGGGAGTTCGAGGGCCAGACCTTCACCCAGGTCGGCATGAACGCCGTGGCGGGCCGCACCAAGAGCATGAAGAACCTCGAGCCCACGAAGTTCTCCGACATGCGCGCCGGCTGCTGGGACATCCACGAGCGCATCCGCGACATGGACCTCAACGGCGTGTGGGCCTCGGTGAACTTCCCCTCGATGATCACCGGGTTCTGCGGCCGGGTGTTCGCCCAGGCCCAGGACCCCGAGCTGGGCTGGGCCACCACCCAGGCCTGGAACGACTGGCTCCACGACGAGTGGTGGTCGCCGTACCCCGAGCGCATCGTGCCCCTCGGCATCACCTACCTCTCCGACCCCGAGAAGGGCGCGGCCGAGATCCGCCGCAACGCCGAGCGCGGCTTCACCGCCGTCACCCTTCCCGAGCGCCCGCACCGGATCGGCCTGCCGTCGCTGTTCACCGGCTTCTGGGACACGATCATCCAGGCCTGCGCCGACACCGACACGGTGATCGCGCTGCACGTCGGCTCGTCGGGCGGCTACGAGAACCCCGAGGGCGCCCCCAGCCTGCAGCTCGGCGCCACCCTGTTCGGCCAGCTCTCGCTCGCCGCGTGCGCCGAGTGGCTGTGGTCGGGCTACGCCGTGAAGCACCCGAACCTGAAGATCGCCATGAGCGAGGGCGGCATCGGCTGGGTGGCCATGCTGCTCGACCGGCTCGACAACATCGTCGACCGCTCGGGCTACGGCCTGGGCTGGGACGACCGCCCGGCCGACGTGCTCAAGCGGAACTTCTGGTTCTGCACCCTCGACGACCCGTCCACGATCGTCACCCGCCACCGCATCGGGGTCGAGAACATCCTGTTCGAGACCGACTACCCCCACGGCGACGGCACCTGGCCCGACACCCAGGACGTGGTCGAGGAGGTCTACGGCCACCTGCCCGACGACGAGCTGCGGATGATCCTGTGCGAGAACGCGGCGGCGCTGTTCCGCCACCCGCTGCCCTCCGAGGTCCTGCCGAAGCGCTGATCCTCTCGCTGGCTCACGTCGTCAGGTCATGCCTGACCACGTGAGCCGGTGAGGCCTCAGCGCACGCCGGGCGGCACCCGCCCGGCGTTGGAGCCGCCGTCGATGACCAGCTCGGCGCCGGTGACGTACGACGACGCATCGGACGCGAGGTACAGCACGGTCTCGGCGACCTCCGAGGGCTGGCCCACCCGGCCGAGGGGGAGGTGCGCGGTGCGGGCCGCGTCGGTGCCGGGGTCACCGGCGGGGGGCAGCATCGCGGTGTCGACCATGCCCGGGTAGACCGAGTTCACCCGGATGCCGAGCGGCCCGAGCTCCACGGCGGCCACCCGGGAGACGCCGCGCAGCCCCCACTTGGCCGCGGCGTAGGCGCCGTGGCCCCAGAACCCGGACTGGGCGGCCAGCGAGGAGATGTTCACGATCGAGCCACCGCGCCGCGCCTCCATGGCGGGCACGACCGCCTGCATCCCGAGGATCGCGCCGACGAGGTTCACGTCGAGGATGCGGTGCAGGTCCTCAGACGTCTCGTCGAGCAGCGGCCGGATCCGGTGGATGGCGGCGTTGTTCACGAGGACGTCGACCCCGCCGAACCGCTCGGTGGCGAGGGCGACCACCTCGGCCCAGGCCGCCTCCTCGGAGACGTCGTGGGCCATCGCCGCGGCGGCGTCGCCCAACGAGGCCGCCACCGCCGTGACCTCGTCGGCCAGCACGTCGGTGAGCACCACGCGGGCGCCCTCGGCGACGAAGAGGCGGGCCTCGGCCTCGCCTTGGCCGCGTGCGGCGCCGGTGATGATCGCCACCCTGCCCGCGAGTCGTCCCTGCTCTGCCATGTCGTCCCCCTGCTCGGCGTCGCTGAGGTGCCTACCACGGCCTCGGCCCGGCGCGCCCCATATACGTTATGAAGTCGCGTCGCCGACCGAGCGGGGCGCCCGGGCCCTTCGAGGAGAGCATTGTCCGACTGGAACTTCGCCGACGTGTGGGAGCAGATCGCCGTGCTCCAGCCGGAGCTCCCGGCCGTGCTCCGCGGTGACCTCGCCCGCACGTGGCGCGAGCTCGACGAGCGGGCCGACGCCCTGGCCCGCCGGCTGCTCGACGCCGGCCTCGGCCACCAGGCCAAGGTCGCGCAGTACCTCTACAACGGCCCGGAGTACCTCGAGGCGCTCTTCGCCTGCTTCAAGGCCTCGCTCGTACCGGTCAACACGAACTACCGCTACGTCGACGCCGAGCTCGTCTACCTGTGGCGTGACGCCGACGTGGAGGCGGTGGTCTTCCACGGCAGCTTCACCGAGCACGCCGCCGCGGCGCGGGCCGAGCTGCCGGGCATCCGGGTGTGGCTGTGGGTCGACGACGGCGGGGCGCCCTGCCCGGAGTGGGCCGAGCCCTACGAGGCGGTCGTGGCCGAGCCCGTCGCCGGCCCGGTGCGGGCGGCCGAGGGCCGCTCGGGCGACGACCTCTACCTGCTCTACACGGGCGGCACCACGGGCCAGCCCAAGGGCGTGATGTGGCGCCAGGACGACCTCTTCAGCGTGCTCAACCGCACGGCCACCGTGCGCTACCCCGAGGACGGCACCGTCGCCGACGTGGCCGCGGTGCTCCCACCGGTCGACGAGCCCCGCGCCCGCGTCCTCCCCGCGGCCCCGCTGATGCACGGCACCTCCGCGTTCTCCGCGTTCGGGGGCATGGGCGCCGGCGGGGCGATCGTGTTCCCGGAGCAGGTGCGCTTCGAGGCCGCCGTCGTGCTCGACACGCTCGAGCGCCAGCAGGTCACCGAGATGTCGATCGTCGGCGACGCGTTCGCCAAGCCGCTGCTCGACGCCCTCGACGCCGAGCCCGGCCGCTGGGACCTCTCGGCGCTTCGGGTGATGCTCTCGTCGGGCGTGATGTGGTCGCAGCCGGTGAAGGACGGGCTGCTGCGCCACGTGCCCGGCCTGCTCTGCGTCGACACGCTCGGCAGCTCCGAGGCCGTGGGCGTGGGCCGCTCGATCTCGTCCACCAGGAAGTCGGCCCGCACCGCTGGCTTCAAGCTCGGCCCCGACGCGCAGGTGATCCGCGACGACGGCACGCCGGTCGAGCCGGGCACGGGCGAGGAGGGCCTGCTCGCCATCGGCGGCCGCGGCCCGGTCGGCTACTACAAGGACCCGGAGAAGACCGCCCGGACCTTCCGCGTCATCGGCGACCGTCGCTGGATCACGCCCGGCGACCACGCCACCGTCGACCTCGACGGCACGGTGAACCTGCTCGGCCGCGGCTCGAGCTGCATCAACACCGGTGGCGAGAAGGTGTTCCCCGAGGAGGTCGAGGAGGCGCTGAAGCTCCACGGCCACGTCGCCGACGCCGTGGTGGTGGGGGTGCCCGACCCGCGCTTCGGCCAGATGGTGGTGGCCGTGGTCGAGCCCGAGCCGGGTGGCACGCCGTCGGAGGAGGAGCTCGTGGGCGCCCTGCGCGACCACTTGGCCGGCTACAAGATCCCCCGCCGGGTGGTGGTGGTGGACTCGATCGGGCGGGCGCCCAACGGCAAGGTCGACCAGCGCCGGTGGCGCGAGGAGGCGGCCCGGGCCACCGGGCGGGCCTGACCGCGGGCGCCCGAGGGTCCGCTGGGGCCGGTGGGCCCTCCGCCAGACTGAGCGCGTGCC
>CAMFLJ010000236.1 GCA_945957335.1 uncultured Actinomycetes bacterium
CTCTAGCAGCGCGTGAACCACGCCCATGACGGCCCGGTGGGTGCTGGTGCACGCGTATCTGACCGCCGGGCAGCCCATCGGGTGCTTCGATCGCCGGATCGACGGATCGGGCTTGGCTCGGTACGGCTTCATGAACTGGGCGACGGGGATCCCGGTCAGATCGGCCCAGTAGGCATTGGCCGCATCCAGGTCCAGCCCCTCGTGGAGGTAGAGGCGCAGCCGGAGCCGCTCCTCCTCCGGGACGAAGAAGTGACGGAGCCACGCGCAGAAGAAGGCGATCATCCGCGGATCGGAGTTGGCGAAGGTGATCTCCCCGTCACGCTTCCCACCCTCGCCGGCGTACAGGGCGGCGCCGGCGACGAGGAACTCGCGCTCGCTCATCGCTCCGATGCGGCGACGGCCCTCCTCGAGCAGCTCGCCGATCTCGGCCTGCTTGCGCCGCTGGAGGGTGCTGGGGCCCCGCTTGCGGGCACCCGAGCGGGCGACCGGTTCGAACTCGACGTCGCGCACCCACACCGACACCGAGCCCTTGCCCACACCCAGCTCGTCGGCGATCTGCCGCAGGGTCCACGACTGCGCCCGCAGCTCGCGGGCCCGCTCCTGCTCGGCGACCTTCCCTCGGTACCCCATGGCCACGAGTGTGGCGAGGGGGTGTGACAGCGATCGGGGCGGGGCCCCGGAGCAGGATCAGCCGGCGGGGGCCTCGCCGCGCAGGTCGAGCTCGATCTCCGCCGCGGTGGGCGAGAAGTCGGGGTTGAACTCGAGGCCCGGCTCGTAGGTGGGCTCGGGCTCGTCGGGCACGACCCGGGCGACGACCTGCCCGGCCTTGGCCTTGGCCACCTCGCTCGCCGTCGATGCGGCGCCGAGCAGCTGGTCACGCGCCCGCTGGTAGGCGGGGCGCCGGCGGACCCGGGCGAGCACGGCGTCGATCTGCTCGAAGCGCTCTCGTCCGGCCTTGGCGCCGTAGTAGTAGCCCAGCGCGCCGCCGATGATCAGTCCGGTCCGGAACTTGCCCATCCCGATGGTCTACCCGCCCGCGGCCCCGGATGTGCCCGCGCCCGGCGGGCAGGGGTCACTCGCCGTCGAGGTAGTCGCGCAGCTTCTGGCTGTGCTGCGGGTGGCGCAGCTTGGCGAGGGTCTTCGACTCGATCTGGCGGATGCGCTCGCGGGTGACGCCGAACTCTCGGCCCACCTCCTCGAGGGTGCGGGCCTGGCCGTCGTCGAGCCCGAAGCGCATGCGCACGACGGCCTTCTCGCGGTCGTTGAGGTCGGAGAGGGCTTCCTCGACGGCGTTGTTCAGCATCATCTTGGCGGCCATCTCGGCGGGCGCCTCGGCGTGCTGGTCCTCGATGAAGTCGGCCAGGTTGGAGTCGTCCTCCTCGCCGACCGGCGAGTCGAGCGAGAGCGGGTCCTGCGAGATGCGCATGATCTCGCGCACCCGGGCCGGGGTCATGTCGACCTTGTCGGCGAGCTCCTCGACGGTGGGCTCGCGCTCGAGCTCCTGCACCATCTGGCGCTGCACCCGGTGGACCTTGTTGATCGACTCGACCATGTGCACCGGGATGCGGATGGTGCGGGCCTGGTCGGCGATGGCCCGGGTGATGGCCTGGCGGATCCACCACGTGGCGTAGGTCGAGAACTTGAAGCCCTTGGTCCAGTCGAACTTCTCGACGGCCCGCATGAGGCCGAGGTTGCCCTCCTGGATGAGGTCGAGGATCTGCATGCCGCGCCCGACGTAGCGCTTGGCGATGGAGACGACGAGGCGCAGGTTGGCCTGGGTGAGCTCGGCCTTGGCGTCGTCGCCCTTGCGGACGAGGCGCTCGAGGGTCTTGCGGTCGACGATCGGCATCGCCTCGAGCTCGCCGCTGGCGGCCAGGTCGGCCAGCTTCTCGGCGGCCTCGGTGCCGCGCTCGATCTGCTGGGCGAGGATGACCTCCTCGGGACCGGTGAGCAGCGGAACCCGCCCGATCTCCTTGAGGTACATGCGCACCGGGTCGGAGGAGCCGCCGGACTGGGCGTTGAGGCGGACGGTCTCACGGGTGGCGGGACGGAAGCGGGCCTTGTGGCGGCGCTCGACGAGGTCGTCGCCCTCGTCGTCGAGGGCGGGGTCGCGCACGACCACCACGATCTCCTCGTCGGGCGAGACGGGGGCGGTGAGGGCCTCGTCGGTGAGCGCCTCGACGTCGGGGACGCCGTCGTCGAGGGTCACGCCCTTGGCGGCCAGCGAGGCCCGCAGTGCCTCGATCAGCTCCGGTGAGGGCTCGAGGTCGTCGAGCACGTCGAGGACCTCGTCGGTGGAGACGGTGCGGTCGTCGCGACCGAGCCCCTTCTCGACCAGGTGCTGCAACGCATCGTCGGCGATCCCCGTCACGGGAGAGGGCGCCAGGCCGCTCTCACTCACGCTTCCTCCTCCGGACGTCCGGTCAGCCACCCTAGCAACTGCCCGAGTGACTCCTCGTTGGTGTCGGGCTCGCGGAGCTCCATGATCCGCAGGTTCAACCAGGCGATGGCCTCGCCCACCGCGAAGGGGTCGTCGGCCACGCGAGCTTCTGCCTTGAGGCCGGCCATGGCGGAGGTGGCGGCTTCGTCCACGAGGCGGGTGAGCACGTCGTGGGCGTCGGCCTCGGTCTCCTCGACCGCGAGGCGCTGCAGCAGGTCGGCGGCCTCGGGGTCGTCGGCGCCGGCCATGGCGACGGCGTCGGCCACCGAGGAGGTGGCGACGAGGGCCCGGTAGGCGGCGAGCGACGCCGGGTCGCGGAACAGCGCCTCGTCGAGCCACGGGTCGATCTCGTCGCGGCGCCACACGTAGAGGCGTAGGGCCTCGGTCTCGGCGGTGTCGCGGGCGGGGCGGCGCGAGCGCGGCCGGTCGGGGCGCACGAGGGTGCCCCGGGGCGGCGGCTGGTCGTCGTCGTACCACTCGTCGGACGGCGGCGGCTCGTCGTTGGTGGGGCCGTTGCGGCGGGCGGCGAGCTTGGCCTTCCCACCCTTGGCGCCCGGCACGACCGGCGCGGTGAACCGGCGCCCGCGCAGCTGGTCGGGGTCGATGCGGCAGTGCGCGGCGACCTCCAGGAGGTACTGGTCCTGCACGAGGTCGGACGGGTGCTCCTGCACCACGGCCATGGCCGACTCGGCGGCTCGCACCCGCTGCTCGGGCGTGTCGAGCGGCGCGGCGGCGAGCACGCGGTCGAGGCGGAACTTGAGGAAGGGCTTGGCCTCGGCCACGGCGGTGGCGAGCGCTCCCGGGTCGGTCTGGGCCAGCTCGGCCGGGTCGACGCCGCCGGGGAAGGCGGCGACGGCCACGTCGAGGTCGTACTGGCGCTCCCAGGCGTAGACGCGCTCGGCGGCGTTCTGACCGGCCGCGTCGGCGTCGAAGGCCAGCACCACCCGGCGGGCGAAGCTGCGCAGCACCTTGACGTGCTCCTCGGTGAGGGCGGTGCCACAGGTGGCGACGGCCCGGGGCACCCCGGCCTTGGCGAAGCCGATGACGTCGGTGTAGCCCTCGCAGACGATGGCCTCGTCGGCGCGCACGATGTCGGCCTTCGACCAGTTGAGCCCGTAGAGCAGGCGGCTCTTGTTGTAGATCGCGGAGTCGACCGAGTTCTTGTACTTGGCGCCGTCGTTGCCCGGCATGATGCGCCCGCCGAAGCCCACCGGGTCGCCGCTGACGTCGAAGATCGGGAACAGCACCCGGCCCCGGAACGCGTCGGTGGGCCGGCCGCGGCTGTTCATGAAGCCCAGGCCGGCCTCGACGAACACGTCGTTGGGCACCTTGAGGGCCCGGGCCAGCTCGTCCCAGCCCTCGGGGGCCCAGCCCACCTTGTAGGCCCGCACGTCGTCGCCGGTCAGCCCACGCGAGCGCAGGTAGCCACGGGCCGGGGCCGCGTCCTTCGCCGAGAGCAGGCGCTCGTGGTACCACTCGACGGCCTTGCCGACGGCGTCGAGGAGCTTGGCCCGCTTCTTTCGGCCCTCGTTCTGGTTCTCGTCGTCGTAGCGGAGGGTGATGCCGGCCGTGGCCGCCAGCTTCTCGACGGCGCCGACGAAGTCGAGGTGCTCGATCTCGCGCACGAAGGTGATGACGTCGCCCTTCGCGCCGCACCCGAAGCAGTAGTAGAGCTTCTCCTCGGCGTTGACCGAGAACGAGCCCGACTTCTCGCTGTGGAACGGGCACAGGCCCGTCCAGCGACGGCCGACGCGCTTGAGGGCGACGTGCTCGCTGATGACCGCCACGATGTCGGTGGCGGCACGAACGCTCGCGATGTCGTCGTCCTGGATGCCCACGTACGCCCTCCGGGGCCGGACGGTAGCAGCGGCCCCGGACAGTCCGACCGGCCGGAGGACCCCGATGGCGCTCCCGGGCGACACCGATGGTGACGTCCGGCCCTCGCCCCTGCTGCCTGCCGGGCGGACGATCGAGGTGCCGGGAGCCCCCGGCCGCGCCTGCCCAGGGAGGCGACGATGAGCGACTTCCCGGTCCCACCACCACAGGGTCCCCCTCCCCCTCCGCTGCCCCCGTCGGGGCAGCCGCCGAGCTACCCGCCGCCCGGTGCGCCGGCACCTCCGACGGGGTACCAGCCTCCGGCGCCGCCCCCGTACCCGCCGGCTGCCGCGCCCGTGCCCCCGGGGCCACCCCCGTCGGGCCGGGGCCGCGGTGGGCTGATCGCCGTGATCGCCGTGCTGGCGGTGCTGCTCCTCGTCGCCGCCACCGTGGCCGTGGTGGCCGTCGTGCGCGACGACGGCTCGTCGACCGCCTCCACCCAGAAGGAGGGTGAGGTCTTCCTCGAGGCCGCCGCCGACGACGGGCCCGACGTGTTCACCACCGCGGCGAAGACGACCCCACCGAGCATCGCACCGGTCGCCACCCCGACGACGGCCCAGGCCGGCGCCACGGGCGCGGTGAGCGGCGGGCAGCCCGGCCTGTACGGCGGCACGAACAAGGCCGGCACCTGCGACGCCGGCGCCATCGCCACCTACCTCGCGGCCAACCCCGCGAAGGCCAAGGCCTGGGTGGACGCCCTGAACGCCGACCCGACGCTCTCGTGGAGCGGCGGCTCGCAGGTCACGACCGCGCAGGTCGGCCAGTACCTCGCCGAGCTCACGCCGGTCGTGCTCCTGCGCGACACGAGGGTCACCAACCACGGGTTCAGCAACGGCAGGGCCACCCCCCGGCAGGCCGTGCTCCAGTCCGGCACCGCCGTGCTGGTCGACCGGTACGGGACGCCCCGGGTGAAGTGCGCGTGCGGGAACCCGCTGACGAAGCCGGTCGAGCAGACCACCAAGGTGACCTACACGGGCACGCAGTGGCCCGGGTTCGACCCGGCGACGATCGTCGTCGTCCAGCCCTCGACGGTCGTCGTCGAGACGTTCGTCATCGTGAACGTGCAGACCGGCGCCGTCATCGAGCGGCCTCCGGGATCCGACGGCAGCGACGACGTGGCGTCGACCACCACCACGGTGGCGCCGACGACGACCACGCTCCCACCCCTCGATCCCGCCGACTTCTGCTCGGCGATCATCCGCTACGACACCACGGTCTCGGTCGACACCCCCGAGGAGGCGATCCCGTACTTCGCCGACCTGGCCGCCCGCGCCCCGGTGGAGCTGCGGGCCGACATGGCGCTCCTGCTCTCGACGCTGCAGGAGATCTCGGCCACCGGCGCCGACAACACCGAGTCCCCCGCGGTGCTGGCCGCGGTGGCCCACGTCGAGCAGTGGGTGCTCGCCAACTGCGCCTACGACCTGAACGGCTGACCCGGTCGGGCGGGTCGCCGGCGTCGACGTCGATCAGGCGTCGGCGCCGGGGCCGCTCGACTGGCCGAGCACGGCGTGCGCCGCGGCCAGGCGGGCGACGGGCACGCGGAACGGGGAGCAGCTGACGTAGTCGACCCCGACCGACGAGAAGAACGCGATCGACGCCGGGTCGCCGCCGTGCTCGCCGCACACCCCGAGCTTGAGGCCGGGCTTGGTGGCCCGGCCGCGCTGGGCCGCCATCCGGACGAGCTCACCGACGCCGCTCTGGTCGATCGACTCGAACGGGTCGACCGAGAGCAGCCCCATCTGGAGGTAGCGGTCGAGGAT
>CAMFLJ010000237.1 GCA_945957335.1 uncultured Actinomycetes bacterium
GCGCGGGGTGGTCGTGCGCCCGGCCGGCACCGTGGTGGTGCCCGCCTTCCCCGTGCACGGCTTCGCCGCGGCCGCCGCGCTGGTGGCCGGTCTCGACGGCCGCCCGGCGGTTGCCGTGGTGACCTCGCCCACCGACCTCGCCACCGAGGCGCTGCTCGACCTGGCCGCCTCGCTCGGCGTCACCGTGATCTGCGAGGTCTGGGGTGCCGACGCGGCGTGGACGTCGGCCAGCGAGCACCGCGAGCGCCTGGTCGGTGCCCGCCACGAGGGCGGCGTGCAGCGCCTCGCCGTGCCCGTCGACCTGGCCGCCACCCGCGAGCTCGTGGAGCTGGCCGGGCCGGTGTCGGCCTGGACCGGCGGTGCCGCCGACCCGGGCGCCTCGTTCGCCTGAGGCCGCTCGCTCCTAGGAGCGGATGTCCTTGCGCCGGAACCAGATGATGGCGGCGGCGCCGAACACCACCAGATAGCCGAGCTGCACGACGATGCCGGCGCGCATGTCACCCGACCACTGGTTCTGGGTGAAGAGGGTCTGCCACGACGACAGGTAGTGGGTCGGGAAGCCGTACCGCACGTCGCCGAGCTGGTCGATGCCGTCGAGGATCTCCGAGACGATGTAGATGCCGATGGTGGCGCCGATGGCCCCGGTGGGCGTGTCGGTGAGCGTCGACATGAACGTGCCGATCGCCAGCAGCCCCGTGAACCCGAAGGCCACGTAGGCGGCGGCCACCGCCACGCGCACCAGCAGCGTCGACGTGCTCAGGGTGAACGCGCTGATGCCGGTGGACGACACGGCCGGCACCGTGACCGGGTGCGCACCGAAGGCGATGACGCCGGCCACCAGGGCGGTGAGCGCCACGACCAGGATCGAGGCCCAGATGAGCAGGCCGGCGACGGCGGCCTTGGCGATCAGCAGCCGGGTGCGGCTCACCGGTCGCATCAGGACGTAGCGCAGGTTGCCCCAGGCCGAGTCGGACGCCACGGAGTCGCCGGCGAGGAGCCCGGCGATCACCACGAGGAGGAAGCCGCTGGCGACGGCCAGCACGGCGGCGGGCACGAGGAGCCCGCTCTGGTCCGCGAGGCGGAACAGGCCCTCGCCGTTCTGGCCCCGGCCCGGGCGGTTGCCGCGGGCCTTGATGGCCGTGACGATGAGGGTCGGCAGCACGATGAGCACGATCATCATCACGAGCGTGCGGAGGCGGACGGCGGCCTTCACGAACTCGGTGCGGAACAGGGCGATCACGGCGCGACCTCCCCGCTGGCGGCGGGCCCGGGAGGAGGCGGGGGTGGTGGTGGCGGTCCGGTCGCAGCCGTCGCTCCCGGTGCCGCGGCCGAGGCGTCGGCCCCGTCGAGCAGGTCGAGGAAGGCTTCCTCGAGCCGCTGCGTGGCCATGATCGTCTCGAGCCGGAGGCCGTCGCCGACCAGCGCGGCAGCGAGGTCGGCACGGGGCCGACCGGGCTCCTGGTCGACGACCAGGCCCTCGCCCTGCAGGGCGATGCGCACGACGCCGGGAACCCCGCGGAGCACCTGCTCGGCCCGCGACCGGTCGTCGACCTCGACGTAGACCGCGCCGGACGCGCCGACGAGCTGGGCCACGGTGCCGTCGGCGACGAGCGTGCCGCGGTTCATCACCACGACGTGGGTGCAGGTCTGCTCGACCTCGCTCAGGTGGTGGCTCGACAGCAGCACGGTGGTGCCGGCCTCGGTCATGCGGGCGATGAGCTCGCGGATCTCCCGGATCTCACCGGGGTCGAGGCCGTTGGTGGGCTCGTCGAGGATGAGCAGCTCCGGGCGCGAGAGGAGCGCGCGGGCGAAGCCGAGACGCTGCTTCATGCCCTGGGAGTAGGTGCGGACCTTGCGGTTCACCGCGTCGCCGAGCCCGGCGACGGCGAGTGCCCCGTCGAGGTCGGCGTCGCGCCACCGGGCACCGCCCGCCTGCCACCACAGGTGCAGGTTGCGCATGCCCGTGAGGTGGGGGACGAACGCCGCCTGCTCGACGAGCGCGCCGACGCGCAGCAGCGACGGGGTGCCGGCCCGGACCGGCGTGCCGAAGAGGCGGGCCTCGCCACCGCTCGGGCGCTCGAGGCCGGTGAGCACGCGCAGGGCGGTGGTCTTGCCGGCCCCGTTCGGGCCGAGCAGGCCGTAGACCTGTCCCCGCCGGACCTGGAACGACAGGTCGTCGATGGCGGTGACCTCGCCGAAGCGCTTCTGCAGCGAGTCGACCTCGACCACGACGTCGGTGTCCACGGGCGACCTCCTCCGGTCGCCCGGCGGGCGAGCCGGGGCGACGCTATGCCCGGTCGCGACCGTTGTGGCCGCGCCCCGTGGGAGGCGGGGGCGGACCTGTGGCAGGGTGCACCGTCCGTTCCGGCCGTCCGAGGAGTGCCCCCATGGCGTTCGACTTCGCGGAGCTCGTCGCTCCCGCCCACACCGCCGTCGTCACCTGCGAGATGCAGCGAGGCGTCATCGGCGACCTCACCACCGGCCCCGAGCTGGCGGCCGAGGCGGCCGAGCTCGGCATCGTCGACCGGAGCGCCGCGCTCTGCGCCGCCGCCCGGGCCAACGGCGTGCGGGTCGTCCACGCCCTCGTCGCCCTCCGCGGCGACCGCGCCGGGCTGTCGATCAACAACCCGATGATGGCCTTCGTCGTGAAGAACCCCGACCAGGTGCGCGAGGGCACGCCGGCCGCCGACCTCATCCCCGAGCTGGGCCCCGAGCCCGAGGACATCGAGTGCCGCCGCATCCACGGCCTCACGCCGTTCACCGGCACCGAGCTCGACTCGATCCTGCGCAACCTCGGCGTGCGCACCATCGTGCCGGTGGGCGTGTCGGTGAACGAGGCGCTGCTCGGGCTGTGCATCAGCGCCGCCGACCTCGGCTACCGCATCGCCCTGCCGACCGACGCCATCGCCGGCGTGCCGCGCACCTACGCCGAGGACGTGGTGAAGAACACCCTCGCCTACCTCTCGAACCTCACCACCACCGAGAAGGTCATCGCCGCCTGGGGCGCGTGAGCCGCACGGGGGGCCCGGCGTCGATCAGGTGATCTGGCCGTTGTCGCGCAGCCACGGCACGGTGAGCTCGAGGCCCTCGCGCAGGCTGCGGGGCGCGTAGCCCAGCTCGGCCCGGGTGGCCGAGTTGTCGAACCACGGCACCGGGTAGGTGCGGCTCGCCAGCTTCACGAGGGTGGCGCCGTAGCGGGCCTCGGCCTCGGGGTCGGCGGGGTCGATGGCCACCTCGGCGATGCGGCGGTCCTGGCCGGCCACGTCGAGGGCGACGTTCAGGAACGCGGCGGTGCTCTGCGCGTCCTCGGCGCCGAAGGCGAGGTAGGTGCGCCCGGTGGCGCCCCGGCGGCCGGCCGCGATGCAGGCGGCGGCCACGTCGGCGGCGAACACCCACGGCACCGGGAAGGTGACGTAGTCGTTCAGCTTGGCGTTGATGGCGCCTCGCATCACCCGGTTGTACGACGAGGCCGCCATGGCCCGTGACACCACCAGCCCGGGGCCGTAGGTGCCGCCGGGGATGACGATGACGATGTCGTCGCCCTCCTCGGCGGCGCGGCGCTTGGCCTCGACGTAGGCCGCGCCCTTGCTCTGGGTGTAGGGGTCGTCGGCCCAGTCGTCGAGGTCGGCGACGGTGGCCTCCTCGGTGAGGGTGACCGACTGGTCGAGGAACGGTGTGGAGCTGAGGGTGACGCAGCGGATGCCGTGGGCCCGGGCGGCGTCGTAGGCGTGGGCCGAGCCGTCGGCGTTGGTGCGCAGCGACTCGGCCATGTCCTGGGAGGCGCCGCCGAGCAGGGCGGCGGAGTTCACGATCAGGTCGCAGCCCTCCGAGCCGCGCAGCAGGTCGTCGGCCGACTGCACGTCACCCTCGACCACCTCGACGCCGATGGCGGCCAGCTCGTCGGTGGGGCTGCCGGGGCGCACCAGGGCCTTCACGCCCTCGCCCTGCTCGCGCAGCAGGCGCACCACGTTGGAGCCGATCAGCCCCGTACCGCCGGTCACGAACCACGTCCCCATCGGATCCCCCGTAGCGATCGCCCGCACCCGCCCGGTGGCGGGCACGGATATTTGATGCGGATGCTAGACACACACCGCGGCCCCGTCGGAGGCCGCGGGGGAGGAGCCATGACCGCCACCGACTTCCGTGACCGCTACGGGCCCTGGGCGCTCGTGGCCGGCGCGTCGATGGGCATCGGCGCCGCGCTCTCGAACGAGGTCGCCGCCCGAGGCGTGAACCTGGTGATGCTCGCCCGCGGTGCCGAGCTGCTCGAGACCGAGGCGCAGGCGGTGCGCGAGCGCCACGGGGTGGAGGTGCGCACGCTCTCCGCCGACCTCGCCGACACCGTGGCGGCCACCTCGGCGATCGCCGCCGCCGTCGAGGGGCTCGAACTCGGCCTGTTCGTCTACAACGCCGCGGTCGCCCCCACGGGCCGCTTCACCGACGTCGCCCTCGACGTCCACCTGCAGAGCATCGCCGTGAACTGCGCCACGCCCACCGCGCTGTGCCACCTGCTGGCGCCGGGGCTGGTGGCCCGGGGGAGGGGCGGCATCGCCCTGCTCACCTCGATGGGTGCCAGCCAGGGGTCGGTGAACTTCAGCACCTACAACGCCGGCAAGGCCTACGAGTGGATCCTGGCCGAGAGCCTCTGGGCCGAGATGGCCGAGCACGGCGTCGACGTGGCCACCACCTTCGTCGGGGCCACGGCCTCACCCAACTTCCTGTCGTTCCAGGACACCCTCGACCGCGACCTCTGCGACCGACCGGGCACCGACGACCCCGTCGACCGGGCCCGGTGGCGGCTGCTCAACCCCAGCCAGCCGGCCGAGGTCGCCGCCGCCGTGCTCGACCAGCTCGGCGACGGGCCGGTCAACTACGCGTCGCCCGACGACGCATGGGTCGCCGAGCGGTGCTTCGAGCGCTCCCGCCGCGAGGCGGTGCAGGTCTGGTGGGACCTCCAGAACACGTCCACCCGCGTCCCGGATCGACAGGCCCTGTGAGCCGCCGGCTGAAGGTGGTGCAGTGGACCACCGGGAAGACCGGCAGCGCCGCGGTGCGCGGCATCGTGGGCCACCCGGTGCTCGAGCTCGTCGGATGCTTCGCCTGGTCGCCCGACAAGGTCGGCCGCGACGTGGGCGAGCTGTGCGGCGTCGAGCCGCTCGGCATCACCGCCACCGACGACGTCGACGCCCTGCTCGCGCTCGAGCCCGACTGCGTCGTCTACACCGCCTACCGGCCCGACTTCGACCACCTCGAGCGCATCCTCGCGTCGGGGGCCAACGTGGTCGCCACCATGTACATGCTCTCGGGCCACGGCTACGGCGACGAGCCGTCCCGCCGCCTGCGCGACGCCTGCGAGAAGGGCGGCTCGTCGCTCTACACGAGCGGCATCTACCCGGGGCACGCGCCGATGGTGGCCCTGGCGGCCAGCGCCATGAGCCGGCGCATCGAGCGCATCTCCGTGCTCGAGTCGCTCGACATCACCGGCTACGCCAACGAGCAGATGTTCCGGGCCCAGGGCTTCGACCTCGAGCCCGACGACCCCGAGGCCGCCCGGCGCTGCGAGGCGTCATGCGGCTCGTTCAAGGACCAGATCCCGGTCATGGCCCGCGCCCTCGGCGTGCAGCTCGACGGCATCGGATTCACCGCCGAGTACGCCCTGGCCGACGACCACACCGACTTCGGGTTCATGACCGTGGGCAAGGGCCGCATCGCCGGCTTCCGCGGCACGATCTCGGGGCTCGTGCAGGGCCGCTCGGTGATCGAGTGCCGCTTCGTCTGGAAGCTGGGCGAGGCCATGACGCCGAACTGGCCGGTCACCGACGGCTACGTCATCGAGATCGAGGGCGACCCCGGCGTGCGGGTGAAGATCGAGGCGATCGACGGCCACCTCGACGGCGCCACCACCACGGCCATGCCCGTGCTGAACGCAGTGCCGGCGGTCTGCGCGGCGCCGCCCGGCACCGTGAACCAGATGGGCCTGCCCTTCGTCACCGGGGCCGGGCAGCTGCGCTGACGGCGCCGCCGGGCGCGTAGGGTCGCCCGCACCCGGGGACGAAGGAGAGACCGACCA
>CAMFLJ010000238.1 GCA_945957335.1 uncultured Actinomycetes bacterium
GGATCTTCATGTCCTCGACGGAGTCGATCGCCACGCCGGCCTTGCCGACGTCGCCCACCACCTGCGGGTGGTCGGAGTCGTAGCCGCGGTGGGTGGCGAGGTCGAACGCCACCGACACGCCCTGCTGGCCGGCGGCCAGGTTGCGGCGGTAGAAGGCGTTCGACTCCTCGGCGGTGGAGAAGCCGGCGTACTGGCGCACCGTCCACGGGCGGCCCGTGTACATGGTGGCCCGGGGCCCGCGCATGAACGGGGCGAAGCCCGGCAGGGTGTCGACGTTCTCGAGCTCCTCGAGGTCGGCCGCCGTGTAGAGCGGCTTCACCGCGATGCCCTCGGGCGTCTCCCAGACGAGCGTGTCGGGGTCGGCACCCTTGAGGTCCTTGGAGGCGGCGGCCTTCCAGTCGTCGACGGTCTTCGGGGCTTCGTTCGGGGCGGCGTCGTTGGTCACGGCGGAAGCCTAAGCACCGCCGGTCGCGGCCGTCACCTCGACGGCAGGGAAGGGCGCTACTTCCGGCGCCAGAAGCCCTTGGCGGCGAAGCTCATCATGTAGCGCTCGCACCAGGGGTCGTGCTCGAAGTCGTCCCGCCCGGGGAAGAACGCCTCGAGCGCCTCCATGGGGCCGGGGCCGAAGCTCGACAGCACCGGGTGACCGTTGATGTTGGAGTCCTCGACGATGAGGTATGAGCCCGGGGTGACGAAGCCGTGGTACGCCTCGAGCTCGGCGAGGACGTGGTCGGCGCTGTGGTCGGAGTCGAGCAGCACCATCACCGTGTCGTCTGGGCCGATCCGGGCCCGGACCTGGTCGAGGGTGTCCTCGGCGACCGACGAACCGATCAGGTAGTCGACGCGCGGGTGCTCGGGCACCGGGCCGGCGTGCTCGATGTCAACCGACACGACCCGGCCCTCGCCGATCAGGTCGAAGAGCGAGGCGAAGTACAGCGCCGAGCCACCCATGAAGGTGCCCGTCTCGACGAACACCGTCGGCCGGATGCGCCACAGCAGCTCCTGGTACACCCACAGGTCGAACGGGAGCTTCAGGAGCTGGGCGCCGAGGAAGTGCGTGTCGGTCCAGGTCCGGTCGCGGCGGTCGTACCAGAGGCGGTGGAACGCGTCGGCGAGAGCCTGCTGCTCGTCCTCGGGCCACAGGGCGGGGGTGTCGGCGTCGGGATCGACCGGGGCGTCCGGGTCGGCAGCGTCGGCGGGTGCCTCGGGTCGCGAGTCGGGGTCGAGGCGCCGCCCCCACCGACGCGAGTCGAGCGCCTGCTCGAGCTCGGCGATCCGCCGGCGGAGCTGCTCGACCTCTGAGGGCGGGGTGATCTGGGCCACGAGCGCGGGAACCTAGCAGTGGGGCCCTGTGCCATGCTGCGGCCATGGAGGGTGGCACCCCGGGTGCGGACGGCTCGGGTGGAGGCGGCTCGGACGGCGGCGGTGCGGCGGGGCGCCCCGACCTCGACCCGGTCCTCACCTACGAAGGCGTCGCGGTCGTGGCGCCCGACGGCACCGAGGTCCTGCGCCACGTCGACCTGGTCGTCGGGGGCGGGCGCCTGACGGTGCTGGCCGGCCCGTCCGGTGCCGGGAAGTCGACGGTGCTGCGGCTCGCCAACCGCCTCGAGGTCCCCACCACCGGCGTGGTCCGCTTCCGGGGCACCGACCTCGGCGACCTCGACCCCCGCGAGCTGCGCCGACGCGTCGGCATGGTGTTCCAGCGGCCGGTGGTGTTCGGGGGGACGGTGCGCGAGAACCTCCAGGTGGCCGCACCCGGGGCCGGCGACGACGTGGTGGGCGCCGCGCTCGAGCGGGTCGGGCTGCCCGCCGAGCTGCTCGACCGCAACGGCGACGACCTCTCCGGCGGGGAGGCGCAGCGCATGTGCATCGCCCGCACGCTGCTCACCGGGCCCGAGGTGCTGTTGATGGACGAGCCGACCTCGTCGCTCGACCCGGTCAGCCGGAGGGCGATCGAGGCGCTCGCCCGCACCCTGGTCGACGGCGGCCTGACCCTGCTGTGGGTCACCCACGACCTGACCCAGGCGCGGCGCCTCGCCGACGAGGTGGCGGTGCTGGTCGAGGGGCGCAACGCCACCGCCGACGAGGCGGTGCGGTACATGGAGGGCCCCGACGGGGCCGACGACGAGCCCGGGGAGGGCGCACGATGAGCACCACGGACATCGGGTGGGCGGGGCTCGCGGCCTCGCTGGTGCTGGTGGCGGTGGCCGTGGGGCTGTCGGGCTGGCAACGGTTCCACCTCTCCCGCTCCATCCTGTGGGCCTGCGCCCGGGCCGCCGCGCAGCTCTTCGTGGTCGGCTTCGCGCTGAAGCTGGTGCTCGACCCCGACGCCCCCGTCGCCTGGGCGTTCGTGTGGGTCGCGGTGATGGTCGGGTTCGCCGGCGTCACCATCCGCAACCGGGCACGCGAGGTGCCCGGCATCTGGCTGCTCGGCACCCTCGCCATGCTGGCGGTCGTGGTGGTCTCGCTGTCGGTGATCCTGGGGTTCGGGATGTTCCCGGTGGAGGGGCGCACGATCGTGCCCCTGGCGGGGATGATGATCGGCAACTCGATGACCGCGTCGGTGCTGGTGGGGCGCCGGATCGTCGGCGAGCTGCGCGACAAGCGCGACGAGGTCGAGGCCCGCCTGGCCCTGGGCCACTCGTGGCCCGACGCCTCGAGGCCCTACGTCCGCAGCGCGCTGCGCACCGCCCTCGTGCCGCAGATCGAGTCGACCAAGGCGGTGGGGCTGGTGTTCCTGCCCGGGGCGATGACGGGCCTCGTGCTGGCCGGTGTCGACGCGGCCGACGCCGTCTCGATCCAGCTGGCGATCATGTACCTGATCCTCGGGTCGGTGGCGACGAGCATCACGGTGATCGGCCTCGGCCTCACCCGTCAGCTCTTCACCCCCGACCACCGCATGCGCAGGATCGTGCGGGGGGCGTCGTGAGCGGCGGGCGGGTGCTGGTGGTCGGCTCGCTCAACGTCGACCTGGTGGCCCGGGTCGAGCGGCTGCCGGTCGCCGGTGAGACCGTGGCCGGCGCCGACCTCGAGCGCACGCCGGGTGGCAAGGGCCTCAACCAGGCGGTGGCCGCCGCCCGGGCCGGGGCGGTGGTCGCGCTGTGCGGCCACGTCGGTGACGACGACAACGGGCGCTGGTTGCTCGGGCTCGCCGCCGCCGAGGGGATCGACGTCGACGCGGTCGCGTCGGTGCCGGTCGCGACGGGCACCGCGCTCATCACGGTGGCGGCCGACGGCGCCAACACGATCGTGGTGTCACCCGGCGCGAACCGCGCGGACGCCCCGGTCGGGGTGGCCCCCGGCCGCGGCGACGTCGTGCTCGCCCAGGCCGAGATCCCGCAGTCCGCCGTGACCGGGGCCCTGGCGGCGGCTCGGGAGGCCGGGGCGACGACGGTGGTCAACCTCGCTCCCTTCCGAGTGCCCGCACCCGGGCAGTGGGAGCTGATCGACGTGCTCGTCGTGAACGAGACCGAGCTGGCCGGCCTCCTCGCCGCGGAGGGGGTCGACGCCGCCGCGCCGGACACGGCGGATGGCGCCGACCGGGCCCGAGCCGCGGCCGAGCTCGCGGCGCGGGCCCTCCTCGCCGCCCGTCCCGGTCCGGGCACCCTCGTCGTCACCCTCGGCGCGGCCGGCGCGGTGGCGATCGAGGCGGCGGGGGAGGCGCGGGTGGTGGTGGCGCCGGAGGTGGAGGCGCTCGACACGGTGGGGGCCGGCGACTGCCTCACCGGGTGGCTCGCCGCGGGCCTGGCCGAGGGCCTCTCCCTGGCCGTCGCGCTCGAGCGGGCCGTCGTGGCCGCGTCGATCGCCGTGCTCCGGCGGGGTGCGGCCGTGGCCATGCCGACCGCGGCCGAGGTGCGCGCCGCCGGGGGCGCCGACCGCTGAACCCCGTGTGACGGGCGGCATCGGGGCGTCGGGGAGCGGCGGTGCCGGTCCGGGCCGGGCGGCCGCGGCCGGTAGCCTGACCGCCATGGCCAAGCGCTTCGTGATCATCGGTGGGGGGCCGGCGGGCAACACCGCCGCCACCCACGCGGCGCGCCTGGGCGCCGAGGTCACGATGATCGAGAAGGACATCGTCGGCGGGGCCGCCCACCTGTGGGACTGCATCCCGTCCAAGGCGATGATCGCCACCGGCGGCACCATGGCCCGCATGGGCCGGGCGGCCGGCATGGGCCTCCACGAGATCCGCACCGACCTCGACCTCGACGTGCTCGCGTCGAGGATCCACTCGATCGAGAGCCGCCTCGAGCGGGCCAACGTCGAGCTGCTGGCCAGCCAGGGCGTGCGCATGGTGCAGGGCACCGGCCGCCTCGTCGGCCCCCATCAGGTCGTGGCCGAGACCCCCGACGGGCTGGTCGAGATCGAGGCCGACGTCGTGCTGCTCTCCACGGGCAGCCGCCCCCGCATCCCGGACTGGGCCCCCGTCGACGGCGAGCGCGTGCTCACCACCCGCGACGCCTACCCGCCCCCGCAGATGCCCGAGCACCTCGTGGTGGTCGGCTCGGGCGTCACCGGTGTCGAGTTCGTGCACATGTTCCGCTCGTTCGGCTGCGACGTGACCCTCATCGTCAGCCGCCAGCAGGTGCTCCCGAACAAGGACCCTGAGGTCGCTGCTGCGCTCGAGGACGACTTCCTCTCGCGGGGCGTCCGGCTCCTCATGGGTGCCCGGGCGGTCGGCGTCGAGAAGGACGCCGAGTCCGTCACGGTCCTCTGCGACGACGGCCGCCAGGCCCGGGGCAGCCACGCCCTCATCGCCATCGGCTCGGTGCCCAACTCCGACGGCCTCGGCCTCGACCTGGCCGGCGTCGAGCTGCGCAACGGCTACGTCGTGGTCGACCACAACTGCGAGTCCACCGTGCCTGGCGTCTACGCCGCCGGCGACCTCTCCGGCAAGCTCCCGCTGTCGTCGGTGGCCTCGATGCAGGGCCGCAAGATCGCCGAGCACGCCATGGGCCACCAGGGCGGCTCGCAGCGGGTGCTCGACTACGACAAGGCGGCCTCGGCGATCTTCACCGTCCCCGAGATCGCCGACGTGGGCCTGGCCGAGGCCGACGCCTTCGCCGAGGGCCGCAAGATCCGGGTCACCAAGGTGCCGTTCTCGGCCAACGCCAAGGCGCTGATCGAGAACGACGTCCGCGGGTTCGTGAAGATCATCAGCGACCCCGCCACCGGGGTGATCCTCGGTGGCTCCATCGTCGGCCGCCGGGCCGCCGAGCTGATCTCGGTCATCGCCCTGGCCGTCACCGCCGGGCTGCGGGTCACCGACATCCACGACAGCCTCCTCGTCCACCCCACCCTCGCCGAGGCCCTCGCCGATGCCGCAGAGTGATCCCGAGCCCGTCGAGGGCGGCCGCCGCCTCCCGAAGGCCGAGGACTTCCCGGCCACCGGGCCCTACAGCCTGGGCGCCCCCGGCCCCCGGTTCGGGGCGCGGGCGCTCGACCTCGCCGTCATCGCCATCCCGGTCGTCGTCGTCATCGCTCTCACGACCACCACGGTCGGGGGCAAGACCAGCCTCGACGTGCCGAGGTGGTTGCTGCCCGCCGCCGCGGTGCTCGGCGCCCTCTACGAGTTCGTCTCGGTGGCGTGGCGCAGCCGCACGCCGGGCAAGTGGCTGCTCGGCCTCAAGGTCGTGCGCTACACCGACGGCCAGAAGCCGTCGGCGCCCCAGGCGCTGCTGCGGGGGCTCGTGCCGTGGTCGGTGCTGGCCCTGCCGCTCGGCCCGTTCTCGGTCGCTGCGTTCCTCGGCGTCTACAGCACCGGGGTGTCGGGCTCGCTGCACCGCGGCATCCCCGACCAGGCCGGCGGCACGCTCGTCATCAGCACCCGCTGACCGGCCGGTCGGCGGCCCCGGGCTGGTGGCTCGGCGCCGCGACCGCTGGTGGTCCCGCCTAACGTCGTCGTGTCGCCGGGCACATCGCCGGGCCGGACCGAAGGGGAACGATGGGGGAGCAGCGGACCTACCGCGTCGTGCAGTGGACCACCGGCAACGTGGGGCAGCGGACGGCGCTCGGCGTCCTCTCGAACCCGCTCTACGAGCCTGTCTCTTATACACATCTGACGCTGCC
>CAMFLJ010000239.1 GCA_945957335.1 uncultured Actinomycetes bacterium
GACAGTTCTGGGCCCGGGTGAACGAGTCCGGCGTCACCGTCGTCGTGCACGCCGGCGACAGCGGCTACTCGCTGCAGGGCTACGCCCCCGAGAAGGGCTTCTCGGCCAGCTTCAGCGGCGGCTTCCGCCCGAACCTGGGCATGCTCCATATCGGCATCGAGCGGGCCATCTACGACTTCCTCGGCTCGATCATGGTCGACAAGCTCTTCGAGCGGTTCCCGAACATCCGCCTCGCGTCGGTCGAGAACGGCTCGGGCTTCCTGGGCGACCTGTTCAAGAAGATGCGCGGCGCCTCGGCCAAGATGCCCGGCTACTTCGGCACCGACCCCGTCGAGCTCTTCCGTCAGAACGTGTGGATGAACCCGTTCTGGGAGGACGACGTCCGCGAGACCGCCGACGCCATGGGCACCGACCGCGTCATCTTCGGTTCCGACTGGCCCCACATCGAGGGCATGGAGCACCCGCTCGACTACGTCGCCGAGCTCAAGGTGTTCTCCGAGGAGGACCGCAAGCGCATCCTCCTCGACAACGTCACCGAGCTGAACGAGCGCCGCCCGGCCTGAGCCGACCGGCACCCGGCACGACGGAGGCCCGCCCCTCGGGGCGGGCCTCTCCGCGTCCGGCGCCGTGCCTAGACCGGCTCGGCCGGCGGGTCGTCGCGCAGCACGGCGGTGACGTGGGCGCCGGCGAGCAGGGCGATGCCGCAGATCCAGAGCCACAGCATCATCACCACGATCGACGCGAAGGCGCCGTAGGCGGCCTCGAGGTCGGGCCCTCGCTCGATGTAGACGCTGAGCCCGATCGAGCCGAGCACCCAGATCGCGGTGGCCACCACCGCCCCCGCCGGAGCCAGGCCACGGGCGCCGCCGGGCCGGTAGAGGCGGCCGCAGCCCAGCAGCACCACGGCGACGACGAGCGGGTAGCGCAGCCACGAGATCCAGCCGCTCAGGTTGGGGGCGATGCTGAGCACGCCGACGACGAGCGCGGCGGCGACGAGCAGGGCGAGCATGCCGAGAACCCCGCGGACCCTCGCCCGCACGAGCGTGGCGCGGGGCAGGCCGAAGGCCAGGTCGACGGCGTCGAGCAGGTGGCGCACCCCCGACGACGCCGACCACACCGCCAGCAGGAGGGCCACCACCGCGGCGAGGGTGAGCGAGGTCGACGAGGTCTCGGCCAGGCGCTGGAGCTGGTCCAGGATCCACTGGCGCCCGGGGCCGAGGTCGGAGCCGAACAGGTCGGTGAGCTCCTGGGCGACGTCGCCCGGGTCGGCGAACAGCCCGTAGAGGGCGACGAGCGCGGCCATGGCGGGCACGACCGAGAGCAGGGCGAAGAACGCCACCCCGGCCGCGGCCAGGAAGGCGTCGACGGCCTGCGCCCGGCGCCACGCCTCGAGGCCGACGGTGACCGACCGGCGCAGGGGAGACGGTCGCTCGGTCGTGGCCATTGGCGGGCATCGTGCCATCCGGCGACCGCCTCCGGCCGCCTATCGTCGGTCGCCGCCGGCGAGCGTCGCCCGGCCCGCCCCCGAGGAGACCCCATGACCGATCGCAGCGATTTCACCGACGAGCAGTGGCACGCCATCACCGACGCCCCCGTGGCGATCATGCTCGCCGTGGCCATGGTGGGCGACCACGGGCCCATCTCGATGGTCAAGGAGTCCGCCGCCGGCGCCAAGGTCATGGCCGTGCCGCCCCACTCGGGCCCCGCCGACGCGCTGATCGCTGCCATCGTGCCCGACGCCAAGGACAAGCAGGCCCGCCACGACGCCAAGGAGCACAAGGGCGCCACGCCCGAGGAGATCGTGGCCGGCCTGGTGGGTGACGTGGAGGCGGCGTCGAAGGCCCTCGACCACATCCCGGCCGCCGAGGCCACGCAGGTGCGCCAGTGGTTCCTCGACATCGCCACGGCCGTCGCCGGGGCGTCGAAGGGCGTGAAGCCCTCCGAGCAGGAGCTCCTCGACCGCCTCGCCGCGCTCCTGGGTCTCGGCACCTGACCGCGGCGCCGACCGGTCCCCCGCCTGGGGGCCGGTCGGCCCTAGGAAAGTTCGACGGCAGACGAATACGTTCCTCCGGAAGGCAGTGATGGAGGACGGATGGAGAGGTCGGACGACGCGGGCGGTAGGCGCACCGGACCGCTCGCACCCTCGATCCCGTTCGAGCTGCTGGCCGAGGCGTCGTCCGACGTCCTCGTGCTCGGAGCGCCCGACCGGCCCGAGACCGTCTGGGTGTCGCCGTCGATGACGGCGGTGCTCGGCTGGATGCCGGCCGACTGGCTGGGCCGCAGCCCGATGGACTTCATCCACCCCGACGACGCGGCGCGCCTGGCGAGGGACATCGCGAACCGGCGGTCCGACGACGAGATTCTCGACGAGTACCGCATCCGCCACGCCGACGGCGGCTACCGGTGGGTGCAGGCCGTCACGTCCTACCTGCGCGACTCGGACGACGAGGTGATCGGCCGCCTGGCGTCGTTGCGCGACGTCACCTCGTCGGTCAACGACCGGCACCGCCTCGAGCGCAGCGAGCGGCAGTTCCGCCTGGCGATGGAGGGCAGCCCCGAGGGGATGGCGGTGGTCGCGCTCGATCGCACCGTGCTGTCGGCCAACCCGGCGCTGTGCCGCATGCTCGGCCGCCATGAGAGAGACGTGCGGGGCCGCAAGCTCACCGAGCTGCTGCACCCCGACGACCGCGACGCCGACGCCGAGATGCGCCGGGCCCTGCTGCACGGGCCGGACGACTCGGCCACCGCCGAACGGCGCCTGATCGGTCCCGACGGTGACGTCGTGGTCGTGCACGCCGTCGGGCTGCTGCGCGACTCCGACGGGCGGGCCCTCTTCTTCGTGTCGCAGTTCAAGGACATGACCGAGCTGAAGGCGGCGGAGGCGGGGCTGCGGGCGGCCGCCACCCATGATCCCCTCACCGGGCTGGCCAACCGGGCCGGCCTCATGGAGGAGATCGGCCGGGCGGTGGCCGCGGCGCGGCGCTACGGCGGCCGCTTCGTGGCCGTGCTCATGCTCGACCTCGACCACTTCAAGTACGTCAACGACTCGCTCGGCCACCTCGTCGGCGACGAGCTGCTGCGCCTCGCCGCCGACCGCTTGCGGTCGATGGTGCGCACCGAGGACCTCGTGGCGCGCCAGGGCGGCGACGAGTTCGTGGTGGTCATGCGCGACGCGGACGGGCCCACCGAGGTCGTCCGCGCCGCGGAGCGCCTCTGCGCCGCGTTCCGCGCCCCGTTCGTGATCGGCGACCTCGAGCTCTCGACCACCCTCAGCATCGGCATCACGATGTGCGGCGACGGCGACTGCGGTGAGGCCGACGACCTTCTGCGCGAGGCCGACACCGCCCTCTACGTCGCCAAGGACGGCGGCCGCGACCGGGCCGCGCTCTTCAACGACGTCTTGCGGGCCTCGGTCGACGAGCGCCTGCGCGTGGAGAACGAGCTGCGCGCCGCGGTGGCCCGTGACGAGTTCGTGCTCTGGTACCAGCCCGAGATCGACCTGCGGAACGGCTCGATGCGGGCGGTGGAGGCGCTGGTGCGCTGGCGCCACCCCTCCGGTGAGCTCTACACCGCGGACCGCTTCATCGACGTCGCCGAGGACACCGGGCTCATCCTCGAGATCGGTGGCTTCGTGATGCGGGAGGCGTTCCGGCAGGCCGCGGCGTGGGACGCCGCGATGCCGGCGCGTCGCCTCGTCGTGCGGTTCAACCTCTCGGCTCTGCAGCTGTCGGAGGCGGGCCTCCTGGTGTCGATCGACGACGCGCTCGACGAGAGCGGCGTCGACCCGTCGCTCCTGTGCGCCGAGATCACCGAGACGGCTCTGCTGCGCGACGTCCAGGCCGTCCGCCGGAACCTGCTGGGCCTGCGCACGCGCGGCATCCGCGTGGCGGTCGACGACTTCGGCACCGGCTACGCGTCGCTCACCTACCTGCGCGACTTCCCCGTCGACGTGCTCAAGCTCGACCGCAGCTTCGTGTCCCGTGTCGCGGTCGACGACCACGACTACCGCCTCGTGTCGGGCGTGATCGCCCTGGCCGAGCGCCTCCAGGTGCCGGTCACGGCCGAGGGGGTCGAGGACGAGGTGCAGGCCGGCATCCTGCGCGAGCTCGGGTGCCAGGGCGCCCAGGGCTGGCTCTACTCGAGGGCGGTGCCGCCCGAGGACATCGTCGAGCAGCTCGAGATCGAGCGCCGGATCAGCTGACCGGCTCGTCGGTGCCCGGCGCACGGCGGGCGCGGGCCACGACGAGGCCACCACCGACGCCGAGCACCACGAGGGCGCCGACGACCGCGAGGACGATGCCGGCCGAGCTGCCCGAGCTGCCGCCGTCGGACGAGGCCAGCTCGCCGTCGGTGCCCTCGGCGGTGGCCGTGGCGGCGCCGGAGCCGGAGCCCTCGACCGTGGTGCCCGTGCCGGCCTCGGCCGTGGCGCCCTCGACCGCGGCGGGGTCGGTTGCCGCGGGGGAGCCATCGGGCGCGGTCGCGGTGGTGCCCGCAGGTGAGGTCGTGACCGACGGCCCTCCGGTGGTGGCGCCGCCTCCCGGTGTTGCAGGCGCGTTGGTCGCGGGCGGAGCCGTCACCGGCGGGGCGGTGGTGGGCGGCGCGGTGGCGGTGGTGCGCAGCACGGGCGCGGGCAGTGGCGAGCCCGGCGCGCCGATCCAGCCGACCTCCTCACCGGTGCTGTAGGTCTGGAGGACGGGCACCGACGAGGTGCCGACGCCTCCGGTGAGGACGGTGAGCACGAAGCCCTCGTCCTCGGCCGGGCCCGAGCCGGCCGCCTTGGTGAACTGCACGACCTGGCGGCCGGACTGGCTGCCGATCCCGCACGACCACGTGGCCTTCTGCTGGCAGCCCACCGCGGTCCAGCCCGTCGGCATCGCGACCACGACCTTCACGTTGTAGATGCCGTCGGCTCGCTCGTGGGGCACGTCCATGTAGAGCGTGACCTGGCTGTCGGCCGGCACCGACGACACCGAGAACGTGGCATGGGCCGAGGCGATGCCGGCGAGCGCGGCGGTGGCGAGGAGGAACGAGGCGAGCGCGCCGAGCGCGACGAAGGGGGGCTTTCGCACGTAGGGCATGTCGACCCGGGCCGTTCGGAAGTTCCCGTGATCGCGAGGAACTTCGCGGCGACCGACGGCGACTCCGTCAGCGAGCCCGCACCGGAGCGGGAGACGCGACGCGGCGGCCACCGCCGTAGGGAGACCCACGACCCGTGACACGCAGGACCACCGACACCACCATCCGCCGCCACGGCCGACGAGGCCTCCTGGTCGGGGGCCTCGCCCTCGCCGGGGTCGCCGTCGCCGCCGCCCCCGCCTTCGCCCACGCCAGCTTCCCCGGGTACGCCGCCAACGGCTTCCTGCCCAACACGGCCGGCGGCACCGGCGCCGCCGGATCGACCCCGCCCTACACGGCCGGCGCCACCGTCACCGCCTACGTGCGCGCCGCCGGCGAGCAGTCCGGTGACTTCAACGGCAACCCCGACACCACCGTCGAGGTGCGGGCGGTCGTCCCGGCCGGCTGGACCGACCCCACGTGTGGCCAGGCCCTCCTGCAGGTGAAGGACGGTTCGACCAACAACACCAACCAGCCCGGTGCCGCGGTCGCGGGCTGGAGCTGCGAGGTCATCACCACCCAGGGCCACCAGGTCGTGCGCTGGTGGGGCCCGCAGGTGCAGGCCCCCGGCACGCAGGCCGACGGCGCCCAGTTCTTCTCCTTCTCGGTCACCACCCCGAAGCCCACCGTGCAGACCAGCTACGACGGCACCAACGGCACCGAGGGCTTCATCGTCGACCAGTTCTACGCATCCGGCGCGGTGAGCCACTGGATCCCGTCGGAGGGCTACACCGGCTCGGCGCCCCCCGGAGCGGTGACCGAGGTCGCCGCCGGCCTGGTGCGCACCGTCGCCGCGTTCGACCCGAGCACCACCACGACCGTCTCGCCCACCACCACCGCACCCGCGACGGTGGCGGCGGAGACCGTGACCGTGTCCCCCAGCTTCACGGGGTAGCGGGGACACGGTGGTCAC
>CAMFLJ010000240.1 GCA_945957335.1 uncultured Actinomycetes bacterium
CACTATCCTCTTCGTCGGCAGCGTCAGATGTGTATAAGAGACAGGGGCGGCGCTGGCCACCCTCGGCAACCAGGTCCTCGACTCGTCGTGCGCCCTCGCCGCCGCCGCCGACCGCGACGGCCCCGACAGCGTCACCCTCGCCGTGATCGGGATGGGGAAGCTCGGCGGGGCCGAGCTCAACTACTCGAGCGACATCGACGTGCTCTTCGTCGGCGAGGGGGCCCGCACCCAGCTCGACCGCCGGGCCCGTGCGGTGATGGACATCGCCCGCCGCTGCTTCCGGGTCGACGCCAACCTGCGCCCCGAGGGCCGCGACGGGCCCCTCGTGCGATCGCTCGACAGCTACGAGGCCTACTGGGACCGCTGGGCCGAGCCGTGGGAGTTCCAGGCGCTGCTGAAGGCCCGGCCGGCGGGCGGCGACGCCGCGCTCGGCGCCCGCTGGCTCGATGCCGCCCAGCGGTGGCTCTGGACCCACCCGTTCACGGCCGACGACCTCCGCTCGCTGCGGGCGATGAAGGCCCGGGCCGAGGCCGAGGTGGCCAAGAAGGGCCTCAGCGGCCGCGAGCTGAAGCGGGCCCCCGGCGGCATCCGCGACATCGAGTTCACGATCCAGCTGCTGCAGCTCGTGCACGGCCACCTCGACCCCGAGCTGCGCGGCCCCACCACCCTCGACACGCTCGAGGAGATGGCCGAGGCGGGCTACGTCGACGCCGACGACGCCGACCGTCTGGCCGACGCCTACCGGCTGCTGCGCACCGTCGAGCACCGCCTGCAGCTCGTCGACGAGCAGCAGGTGCACACGCTGCCGAGCGACCCGGTCGCCCTCGACCGCCTGGCCCGGGTGATGGGTCGCCGCGACGACCGCGAGGGCACCGCCGCCGAGCAGCTCGAGAAGGAGCTGCGCCACACCCAGGCCACGGTCCGCTCGATCCACGAGCGCGTGTACTTCCGCCCGCTGCTCGAGGCCTTCGCGTCGGCGTCGGCCGCCGACGCCGCGCTCAGCCCCGAGGCCGCCGCTGCCCGGCTGAGCGCGTTCGGCTTCGTGGACGCCCGCCGCACCCAGGCCGCGGTCATGGAGCTCACCCGCGGCCTCAACCGGTCGAGCCGGCTCATGCAGCAGCTCCTCCCGCTGCTGCTCGACTGGCTCTCGCAGGCCCCGGACCCCGACCTCGGGCTGCTGCTGGTCCGCAACCTGCTGTCGGGCCCGCAGGGGAACCGGGGCCTGGCCGAGACGTTCCGCGACTCCCCCGCCGCCGCCCAGGCGCTGTGCCGCATCGCCGGCACCAGCCGCCTGCTGGGCGACGTGCTCTCCCACAACCCGGACCTCGTCGCCCGCCTGCCCGACCCGGAGCGCCTCACCACCCGCGACCGCGACGGGCTGGTCGAGAGCGCCAACGCGGCGGTGGCGCTGCGCGACGGCCGCACCGAGCAGCAGGGCTCGCTGCGGCGCTGGCAGCAGCGCAACCTCCTCGGTGTGGCCGCCCGAGACCTGCTCGGCCACGCGTCGGTCGACCAGGTCGGCGTCGACCTCACCTCGCTGGCCGAGGCCACGGTCGAGGCGGCGCTGGCATCGCTCGAGCCGACCATCCCGTTCGCGGTGATCGGCGTCGGCCGCTTCGGTGGGGCCGAGCTCGCCTATGCCAGCGACCTCGACGTGATCTTCGTGCACGACGCCCAGGGCGCGTCGGGCACCGACGAGGCCAAGCGCCTGGCCACCGCGCTCATGCGCCACATCGGTGGCGGCACCCCCGCCGACCGCATCTACGACATCGACGCCGACCTGCGGCCCGAGGGGCGGGCCGGGCCGCTCGCCCGCAGCCTGGGCGCCTTCGAGGTGTACTGGCGCGACCACGCCCTCACGTGGGAGCGCCAGGCGATGACCCGGGCCCGGGTGGTGGCGGGCGACCGGGCCCTCGGCGACCGCCTCCTCGACGCCATCGAGCCCGCGGTGTGGGACGGCGGCCTGTCGGCCGACGAGATCCGCGAGATCCGCCGCATGAAGGCCCGCATCGAGTCCGAGCGCATCCCACCCGGCGAGGACCCCGACTTCCACCTGAAGCTCGGGCGCGGCTCGCTCTCCGACATCGAGTTCACCGTCCAGATGCTCCAGCTGCAGTACCAGGTGAAGGCCACCGGCACGCTCGACGGGCTGCGCGCCCTGACCCAGGGCGACGTCATCGCCGAGGACGACGCCGAGCTCATGGCCGAGGCCTACCGGTTCTGCGAACGGGTTCGGAACCGCTGGTTCCTCGTGAACAGCGCGCCGGGCGACTCGCTGCCGAGCCAGCCCGAGCCGCTGGCGTGGCTGGCCCGCTCGCTCGACACCTCCCCCGGGCGCCTGCGCGACGACTACCGCCGCGTCACCCGGCGGGCCCGCAAGGTGGTCGAGCGCGTCTTCTACGGCCTCGACGTCCGCTGACCCGGCGCGGGGCGCCCACCCCGTGAGATGATGCGACCCCATCATCACGTTCGAGGGGGAACGATGGACGCCACTGCGATCCGGGCCGAGCTGGACCATCCCGTCGTCGACGCCGACGGCCACATCATCGAGTACGTCCCGGCCATCCGCGACCTGCTCGGCGACGAGGCCGGCGGCGCCGTCGCCGACCGCTTCGCGGCGATGTCGAAGGGCACCACCGCGCTGCGCGCCAGCCTCGACATGGACGGCCGTCGCGCCGCCGGCCTGGCCCGCACCGGCTGGTGGGGCGTGCCCGCCCGCAACACCCTCGACCGCGCCACCGCGATGCTGCCGGGCCTGCTCTACGAGCGCCTCGACGAGATCGGCATCGACGTCGCCGTGCTCTACCCCACGGTGGGGCTGAGCGTGATGGCCGTCGACGACCCCGAGCTGCGCCGCGGCCTCGCCCGGGCGTGCAACCGCTACTACGCCGAGGCCTACGCCCCCTACGCCGACCGCCTGATCACCGTCGGCGTGATCCCCACCTACGACCCCGACGAGGCGCTCGACGAGCTCGACCACGCCACCTCGCTCGGGCTCAAGGGCTTCCTGTTCGGCGGGCTCGTGCTGCGCAACGCCCCCGGTAGCGAGGGCAACCGGGCCGCCCGGTGGGTCGACGGGCTCGGCCTCGACAGCGCCCACGACTACGACCCGGTGTGGCGCCGCTGCGTCGAGCTGGGCGTGTCGCCCACGTTCCACTCCACCGGCATCGGCTTCGGCAGCCGGGTCTCGCCCACGAACTACGTCGCCAACCACATCGGCAACTTCGCCGCCGGCACCGAGGCCGTGTGCCGCTCCCTGTTCTTCGGCGGCGCCATGACCCGCTTCCCCGAGCTGCGCTTCGCCTTCCTCGAGGGCGGCGTGGCGTGGGCCTGCAACCTGCTCTCCGACATCGTCGGCCACTTCGAGAAGCGCAACATCGACGCCCTCGCCCACTACGACCCGCGGAACCTCGACCGGGCGAAGCTCGACGAGCTCGTCGACCGCTACGCCGAGGGCCTCATCGCCGAGCGGCGCGACCGCCTCGACGAGAGCCTCGGCTTCCTCTCCGACCCCGACGAGGACCCGGCCGCGCTCGACGAGTGGGCCCAGAGCGGCATCACCTCGGTGGCCGACATCGTGCGCGTCTTCACCGAGCAGTGCTTCTTCGGCTGCGAGGCCGACGACCCCATGAACGCGATGGCCTTCGACTCGAAGATCAACCCCGACGGCTCGCGCCTGCGGGCGATGTTCGCCTCCGACATCGGCCACTGGGACGTCCCCGACTTCACCGGCGTGCTGCCCGAGGCGTGGGAGCTGATCGAGGACGGCCTGGTCGACCGCGACGAGTTCCGCGACTTCATGTTCGGCAACGTCGTGCGCCTCTTCGGCGGCACCAACCCCGACTTCTTCGCCGGCACCGCCGTGGCCGACCAGGTGTCGGCGCTGCTCTCCCCCACCGCCTGACCCCGGCCCGCCGCGGCCGCGCCGGCTCCTCCGGCCGACCCCACGGGGGCGTGCCCTTCGGCCCTGTCACGAGCGTCGCCACCATCGGACGATCGCGTCAGGACGAGATGGAAGGGGACGGCGATGCCCTCACGTACCGCCATCGACGACTTCCTCGCGCAGGAGCACCTGGCCTTCGTCGGCGCGTCCCGCGACCCGAAGGAGTTCGCCAACTCCGTGTACCGCAGGCTCCGCGAGGGCGGCCGCACGATGTACCCGGTGCACCGCGAGGCGGCCGAGGTCGAGGGTGACCGCGCCGTCGCCCGGCTGGCCGACGTGCCCGATCCCGTCGACGGCGTCGTGATCATGGCGCCGCCCGGGACCGAGGTGGAGCTCACCCGCGAGGCCCTCGAGCGCGGGATCCCGAGGGTGTGGCTGCACCGCGGCGCCGGGCAGGGCCCGGTGCCCGCGGAGGCGGTCGCGCTGTGCGAGGAGGCCGGTGTGCCCGTGGTCGACGGGGCGTGCCCGCTGATGTTCGAGGGCCACGTCGGAGGGGTGCACCGCCTGCACCGCTACATCGTGCGTCGGCGCATCGCCGCCTGACGCCACCGCCGGTCGGTGGCCGGGGTCCGCGGTCAGGTCCCGGTCACCGGCTGGACTCTGCTGCCATGAGCGGCGGCACCGATCCGAACCCATCCCTCCTCGACCTGCCCGACGGGCGCACGCTCGCATGGCGCTCGCACGGGCCCGAGACCGGCCGCGTCGTGGTGCACCACCACGGCGGGCTGGTGAGCGGCAGCTACGCGAGCACCGCGGCGGCCACCTGTGAGGTGCTCGGCATCCGCCTGGTCACGCCGGACCGACCGGGCATCGGCGCCTCCACGGCTGCGCCGGGCCGCACGACCGCGTCGTTCGCGGCCGACGTGGCGGCGCTGCTCGACCACCTCGGCGTCGAGCGCGCCGGCAGCCTGGGCTGGTCGATGGGCGGCCAGTACGCGGTGGCCACGGCGGCCGTGCTGAACGACCGGGTCGACGCGCTGGTGGTGGTGGCCGGCGCCGTGCCGCTCGACGATCCCGCGGCGCTCGCCGAGCTCAACAAGACCGACCGGCGCCTCACGGCCACCTGTGCCAAGCACCCGTGGCGGGCCCGGCGCACGTTCGGGCTGATCGGCGCGCTGGCCCGGCGGGCACCGGCACGCGTCGGCGGCTCGATGGGGCGCGGGCTGAGCGGGGCCGACAAGGCCGTGATCGGGCGGGTCGGCCCGGCCCTGATGGGCGCCTCCATGGCCGAGGCGATGGCCCAGCCCGAGGGCATGGCCGAGGAGTACCGGGCGTGGGCCCGGCCGTGGGGCGTGCCCCTCGCCCCCGTCGGCTGCCCCACCACCGTGGTGCGCGGCACCGAGGACCACCTGATCCCCGAGCCGTGGGCGGCCCGCCTGGCCGAGGGCCTCGGTGCCGAGCGGGTCGAGCGCGACGGCGACGGGCACCTGTTCCTGCTCGAGCGCTGGCAGGACGTGCTGGCCCCGTTCACCGCCTAGCGGTCGGCGCCGGGGCCGGGCGACGGCTCAGGGCCAGGTGTCGCTGCCGGGCCCGCAGGTGTCGAGCATCTGCCCGAGGGCGTCGCGCTCGTCGGTGGTGACGCTCAGCCCGTAGGTGGCCTTCACGGTGACGTAGCGGTCGGCGTACGCGCACCAGGCCTCGCGGCGAGCAGGCCGCCACTGGTCGGGGGTCGAGTCGCCCTTCGACCGATTCGACGACGACGAGGTGGCCACCAGCTCGGCCTGGTCGTTGGCGAAGCGCCGGCGCAGCGGGGCGTCCCAGCGCCACCCGCCCGAGCGGAACGCCTCCGCCAGCGGCACGAGGTGGTCGATCTCGACCTCCGACGGGCTGGAGGCGGTGCGCCCGTCGTAGGGCGACAGCCAGGTGCCGGCCAGCACCTTGCAGCGCCGCGAGGTGTCGAGGGTGGGTGTGGTCGTGGTCCAGCGGATCAGGGCGTCCTGGCGGGCGTCGCAGCCGTTGCCGTCGACGTCCTCCCAGTGGGGCCAGTCGTCGCGCCGGTAGGTGCCCTGGGGCGAGGGGCGGTCGTCGATCGCCAGCACGGCGAGGCGCTCGCGCACCGAGGGCGCCTCGG
>CAMFLJ010000241.1 GCA_945957335.1 uncultured Actinomycetes bacterium
AGGAGGGGATCCACGGCGACATCTACCTGTTCAAGAACAACACCGACTCGGCCGGCAACTCCTACGGCTGCCACGAGAACTACCTCACGAGCCGCCGCGACGACTTCGCCCACTACGCCGACGTGCTCATCCCGTTCCTGGTGACCCGGCAGATCTACGCCGGCGCCGGCAAGGTCCTCCAGACCGCCCGGGGCGCGATGTTCTGCATCTCCCAGCGGGCCGAGCACATCTGGGAGGGCGTCTCCTCGGCCACCACCCGCAGCCGGCCGATCATCAACACCCGCGACGAGCCCCACGCCGACGCCGAGCGCTACCGGCGCCTCCACGTCATCGTGGGCGACTCCAACATGAGCGAGTACGCCACCTTCCTGAAGGTCGGCACCACCGCCGTGCTGTTGCGCATGCTCGAGGAGCCGAACGTCGTGCTGCGCGACATGACCCTCGAGAACCCGATCCGGGCCATCCGGGAGATCAGCCACGACATCACCTGCACCCGCAAGGTGCGCCTGGCCAACGGCCGCGAGGCCTCGGCCCTCGAGATCCAGCAGGAGTACCTCTCGCGGGCGCTGCGCTACGCCGAGCGACGCGACCTCTCGCCCCTCGAGAAGCAGGCGCTGGTGATGTGGGAGCACGCCCTCACCCAGATCGAGAAGGACCCGCTGGGCCTCGACCGAGAGGCCGACTGGGTCATCAAGTACAAGCTCGTCGAGGCCTACCGCGAGAAGCACGACCTGCCGCTGAACCACCCGCGGGTGTCGCTGCTCGACCTGCAGTACCACGACGTCAACCGCGACCGAGGGCTCTTCTACAAGATGCAGCGCCGCGGCATGGTCGAGCGCATCTGCGACGACGCCGAGATCAACGAGGCCGTCGACACGCCGCCCCAGACCACCCGGGCCCGGCTGCGGGGCGAGTTCATCCGCAAGGCCAAGGAGCGCAAGCGCGACTACACCGTCGACTGGGTGCACCTGAAGCTCAACGACCAGGCCCAGCGCACCGTGCTGTGCAAGGACCCGTTCCGCTCGCACGACGAGCGCGTCGAGAAGCTGATCGCGTCGCTCTGACCCCATGGCGCCATCCGACAAGCTCGAACGGCTGATGAACCTGACGGCCGCCCTGCTCGACGCCGAGCGGCCGCTCACCTCCGACGACATCTCCGAGCGCGTCCCCGGCTACGCCGAGGGCAGGGAGGCGTTCCGGCGCACCTTCGAGCGCGACAAGGAGGAGCTGCGCGAGCTGGGCATCCCGATCTCGGTCATCGAGCTCGGCGGGTACCCGCCCGAGGTCGGCTACCGGATCCTGCGGGCCGACTACGAGCTGCCCGACCCGGGGCTGGCGCCCGACGAGCTCGCCGCCCTGCGCCTGGCGCTCCAGGCCGTGCGGGTGGGTGAGCAGAGCGGTGACGGCTCCGAGGCGCTCTGGAAGCTGGGTGGCGTCGTCGACACCGACACCGACGACGCCCCCGCCGGGCCCCTCGGCGGCGAGGCGGTGGCGTCGCTGCCGCCCGACCCGTCGCTCGTGCCGCTCTTCAGCGCGGTGCTCGAGCGCCGCGTGGCCCGCTTCACCTACGCCTCGGGCGCCGGTGAGGGCGAGCGCCGCGTCGAGCCGTGGCGCCTCGACTACCGCCGGGGCCGCTGGTACCTCACCGCCCACGACCTCGACCGCGGCGAGGAGCGCAACTTCCGCCTCGACCGCATCGCTGGCCCCGTGGCGCTCGACCGGCCGGGCACCTTCACCGGCCCCACCCCGTCGATCAGCCCCGAGCCCGCCCAGCCGTGGGACTACGGCGACGGCGACCCGGTCACCGCCGTCGTGCGCGTCGACGCCGACCAGGCCCGCTGGGCGGTCGACCAGCTCGGGGCCGAGCACGTCACCGCCACCGAGCCCGACGGCTCCACCACCTTCGCCGTGCCGGTCACCTCCTGGCCGGCGTTCCGGTCATTCGTGCTCGGCTTCCTCGACCACGCCGAGGTCCTCGAGCCGCCGGAGCTGCGGGCCGACCTCGTCGCCTGGGTCGCGGCACTGGTGGGGGAGGCGTCGTGAGCCGGGCGCTCACCGCCCAGGAGCGCCTGCGGCGCATGCTCGCCATCGTGCCGTGGGTGGCGGGGCAGCCCGAGGGCGCCACCATCGACGAGATCTGCCGCCGGTTCGAGCTCACGCCCGTCCAGCTCCAGAGCTGCCTCGACACCGTGTTCATGGTGGGCGTGCACCCCTACACGCCCGACGCGCTCGTCGACGTCATCGTCGACCACGACCGCGTCCAGATCCGCCTGCCGGACTTCTTCACCCGGCCGCTCCGCCTCACCCCGGCCCAGGCGTTCGCCCTGCTGGCCGCCGGCCGGAGCCTCCAGGCCGTGCCCGGTGCCGACCCGTCGGGCCCGCTCGCCCGCGGGCTGGGCAAGCTGTCGGGCGCGCTCGGTGCCGGCACCGGGGCCGTGGTCGAGGTCGACCTCGGCGAGGTCCCGGCCGATGCCCTGGCCGTGCTGCAGCAGTCGGTGGCCGAGGGCCGGAGCGTCGAGATCGACTACTACAGCTACGGGCGCGACGCCCACGGCGTGCGCAAGGTCGACCCCTGGCGGGTGCAGGCCGAGCAGGGGAGCTGGTACCTCGAGGCGTGGTGCCACAGCAGCGACGCCGAGCGCGTGTTCCGCGTCGACCGGATCGCGTCGGCCCGGCTCCTCGACGACACCTTCGAACGGCCGGCCGGCACGGCGCCCCTCGAGGTGTTCAGCCCCACCGACGACGACCCGAGGGTCGTGCTCGAGCTGGCCCCGTCGGCGGCCTGGGTGGTGGGCCAGTACCCCGTCGAGTCGGTCGAAGAGGGCCGGGGTGGGCGCCTGCGCGTCACCCTCGCCATCGCCGCCCGCCCGTGGTTCGAGCGGCTCCTGCTCCGCCTCGGCCCCGACGCCACCGTCGTGGCCGGCCCGCCCGAGCTGACCGGCGCCGGGGACGAGGCCGCCCGCCGCGTCCTCGCCCGGTACGGCGAGTAGCGTGGCGCTCCCCGGCACGCTGTGCCGCCCTCCCTCAGCCCTCGTGAGCGTCGTGTGACCGCACCCCAGGACCCATCGTCGGAGCCCACTCCGGCCCCCGAGCCGGCGCTCGACGCGGGTCCTGACGGCGGCACCCACGAGTCCGCCGCCACGGGCACCGACACCACGCTCACCGCCGAGGCCGGCGCCGCCGCCCCCGACGGAGCGCCGGCACCCGACGCCAAGGCCCCCAAGCAGCGGTCGGCCGCCAAGGGCGCCCTCGAGTGGATCCTCGTCATCGGTGGCGCGGTCCTGCTGGCGATCATCGTCAAGGCCGTCCTGCTCCAGGCCTTCTACATCCCGTCGGCCTCGATGTACCCGACGCTCCAGAAGGGCGACCGGGTCCTCGTCAACAAGCTCAGCTACAAGCTCCACGACGTGAACCGCGGCGACGTGGTGGTGTTCGAGAAGCCGCCGTCCGAGGTCGCCACGGACATCCCCGACCTCATCAAGCGGGTCGTGGGCCTGCCGGGTGAGTCGATCGTGATCGAGGGCGGCCACGTCTACATCGACGGCCAGCTCCTCGACGAGCCCTACCTGCCCGACGGTGTCACCACCAGCGCCGACGCGTCGACGTTGCACTGCACCCGCGAGGCGCCCTGCGTGGTGCCCGAGGGCGACGTCTGGGTGATGGGCGACAACCGCAACGACTCGAAGGACAGCCGCTACTTCGGCCCCATCGACGAGAAGAGCATCGTCGGGCGCGCCTTCGTGCTCGTGTGGCCGCTCAACCGCATCGGGCTGCTCTGACCCTGCCGCGCTAGCCGAGGCGCTCGAGGGCGGCCACCATCCGGTCGACGTGGTCGCTGTAGACACCGTCGATGCCGGCGTCGAGCAGGCCGTCGAGGATGCGCTCGTGCTGGGCGTCCCAGCCGAACGCCAGCACCTCGAAGCGGTGCACCATGGCGATGAGCCCGCCGTTCCAGTCGGTGTGGTGCATGTTCAGCACGTCGATGCCGGCCTCGGCGCTGCGGGCGACGTGCAGCTCGGGGCTCCCCTCGAGCCGCTTGAGGCGGGTCGACTCGACGAGCTTCACGGCGGGGGAGAGCTCGCGCCAGCTCGCGACCAGCTTCCAGTCGGGGTGGCAGAGCCACAGGTGCTCCTCGGCGCCGGCGTCGCGGGCGGTGGCGATCACCTCGGCGGCGGCGGCCGGGTCCTTCACGTCGAGGGACAGCTCGAGGTCGGGCCCGACCGCTTCGTAGAGCTCGGCGAGGGTGGGCACGTGCCCCGGCAGGTCGGCCCGGTCGACGCCGGAGATCGGCCGGCGGCGCAGGCGGCCCCCGACGACGCCGTCGTGGTCGAGCACGGCCTGGCCGTCGGCGGTGAGCCAGACGTCGCTCTCGAGGCCACCGGCCCCGAGGCGCACCGCCAGCCGGAACGCCTCGAGGGTGTTCTCGTCGGCGTGGGCGCGGGCCCCGCGGTGGGCGAAGCCGATGGGGGGTCGCATCGAGGGCAGGCGGGGCACCTCCCCAGCATGGCGCGGGAGCGACGGCGCCTGCCGGGCACGGCACGTGGCCGACCCGGCCCGGATGACCACGCAGGGTGGCGGTTGGAGGCATCCGGGACCAACGACCTGCTCAAGGATCGGGGCCGGGAGGACGACAACTGTTGCGGGGAAGGACCCCGACGTGAAGGAGCTGGTGACATGGCGACGATCCGGGCAACGTGCACGGTCTGCGGCGACGTCGAGCTGGGAACCGCTGACGTCCGCGTCCGCGTCGACGCGACGAACCACCAGGGCACGTACTCGTTCGTCTGCCCCCGGTGCGACACCCTCGTGGTCAAGCCCGCCCAGCCCCGCACCGTCGACCTCCTGCTGGCGTCCGGCGTCGAGTACGACGTGGCCGCCGACAGCTCGTTCGTCCCCGAGGAGCACCACGGCGAGCCGATCGCGGAGAGCGACATCGACGCCTTCAGCGACCTGCTCGGTGACGACGGCGCCCTGTGGGCCGCGTTCGAGGCGGCCGACAGCCACCACTGAGCACCCACGGGCCGGGCGCACGTCGCCGCGAACGGTCCGTCAACGGTGTGTGAACTCGCCTGAGGACAAGGGCGCGAGGCCCGTGGCCGCTTCGGATCGCCAGGAACACCTGGCTAACATCTGACCCATGTTCAACGTCGGTGGCGGTGAGATCATGGTGATCCTCCTGCTGGCGTTGCTGGTCCTCGGCCCCGACAAGCTGCCCGAGTACGCCCGCAAGGCCGGCCGCTACATGAACGAGTTCCGGCGCCTGACCTCGGGCTTCCAGGAGGAGTTCCGCCAGGCCATGGACCTGAGCGACACCACCTCCTCCACGCCTCCCGCGGCGGACTCCACCGGTGACGCTCTCGACCGCACCACCGAGGGCCCGCGGCTCGTCGCCCAGCCCGACCCGCCGGCCGCCACGCCTCCCGCCGCCACCGAGCCCGTAACGCCCGCACCGGCACCCGCGGCCCCTCCGGTGGCCCCGGCCGCGGTCGTGCCGCCCACCCCGGTCCCGCCGGTCCCGCCGGTGACGCCCCCGGCTCCCGCCTACGGCGGCGCCTTCGCCGCCGACGTCACCCCTGCCGCCCCCGAGGCCGCCGGCCCGGCCGACTCCGACCTCGACGGCGGCACGGGCAGCACCAGTGCGGCCTGACCCGGTGCGCACCGACCCCGGGGCCCGGCCATGAGCGCGCAGGCCGAGGAGACCAAGCCCTCCGCCGGCGGGCACATGACGATATGGGAGCACCTCGCCGAGCTGCGCTCGCGCATCTTCAAGGTCGCCATCGCCGTCGGCGTCGGCACCATCGTCGGCTGGTTCGTGTTCCCGCACCTGCTCGACTTCCTGCTCGAGCCGTTCAAGCAGATCCAGCCCGACGCCACCGTCATCGCCACCGAGCCGCTGCAGGCGTTCACCCTGCGCCTCCAGATGTCGCTCTACATCGGCATCGCCATCGCCATGCCGGTGATCCTCTGGCAGCTGTGGCGCTTCATCACCCCTGCGCTCTACCCC
>CAMFLJ010000242.1 GCA_945957335.1 uncultured Actinomycetes bacterium
GTCTTGATCACCCGGTGCGGGGCGCCGTCGATCTTGGTGGTGACGAGGGTGCCGGTGACCGGGGTGCCGAGGTAGGCCTTCTTGACCTCGGGCGGCACGGCCGAGTCGGACGTGAGCAGGAAGCGGGTGCCCATGGCGATGCCCGACGCGCCGTACGCCAGCGCCGAGACGAGGCCGCGGCCGTCGAAGTAGCCGCCGGCGGCCACGACGGGCACCTTGCCCTCGACCACGTCGACGACCTCGGGGAGCAGCAGCGAGGTGGGCACGGCGCCGGTGTGGCCACCGCCCTCGCCGCCCTGCACGAGGATGGCGTCGACGCCCCACTCCATGACCTTCTCGGCGTGGCGCTTGGCCCCGATCGAGGGCATGACCTTCACGCCGTGGTCGTGGAGGTGGACGATGAGGTCCTTCTTGGGGGCCTGGGCGAACGACGCCACCGGCACGCCCTCACGGATGAGGAGGTCGACGCGCTGGCGGATGTCGTCGGCGTCGGCGCGCATGTTGACCCCGAACGGGGCCTGGGTGCGGCGCTTCACGTCGGCGATGGCCCGCACCAGCTCGTCGTAGGTCATCGTCGCCGAGGCGATGATGCCGAACGCGCCGGCGTTGCAGGTGGCCGACACCAGCTTGGGCCCGGCCACCCAGCCCATGCCGGTCTGCACGATCGGGTAGCGCGACCCGAGCAGGTCGACGAGCGGGGTGTGGAGCGCGGGGTGCATCAGGCCGGCGCCGGGAGCTCGCGGTCGCGGAAGCTCCGGGGGTCGAGCACGTCGCGCAGCACGGAGAGCTCTTCGTCGGTGGGCGTGCGGGTGGTGGGCACGTCGCCGTCGATGACCAGCTCGAAGCCGGTGGCGGCCACGACGTCGTCGACCGACACGCCCGGGTGCACCGACGCGAGGCGCATGCGGTGGTCGGGGGTGGCGAAGTCGAGCACGGCCAGGTTGGTGACGACCCGGCGGATCTCGTGGTGCTCCTGCACCCACGGGCCCATCTCGGCGGCCCGGTCGTACCCGATGCCCGACACGGTGTCGACCTTCTCGACGAAGCACCGGCTGGTGTGGTTGCCGATGAAGTAGGTCGTGGTGTGGTTGATCGTGTTGCCGGGGGCGCCGCGCACGCCGAGCAGCTGCGCCTTGGGCTGGGCCCACGGACCGATGTTGGCGATGTTCTGGTTGCCGTAGCGGTCGATCTGGGTGGCGCCCATCACGACGTGGCGGCGGCCGCCCCACAGGGTGTCGAACACGCTGCGGAACGGGATCCAGCCCTCGATCTCCTTGTCGGTGCCACCGACGGGGAGGTCGTTGGCCACGAAGAAGGCCTCGCCGTCGGAGACGAGGAGGTCGGGCTCGAAGGTGGCCCGGGCCAGGCGGGCGCCGAGCATCGGGATGGTGCCCATGCCGGAGGCGAAGATCTCGCCGTCGCCGCGGAAGGTGTCGGCCACGGCCGCCACGCAGATCTCACCGAGGGTTGCGTCGGTGCTCATCGGGAGGCCACCGCCTTCTGGTAGTCGGCTTCGCTGCCGGAGAGGTAGGTGTCGACGAACGCCTGCCACGCCTCGGGGTCGCCCGCGGCCTTGGCGTAGTCCTTCTGGAACGCCTCGTCGCGCTCGTAGTCGGGCTGGCAGTTCGTGAAGTGGGCGCCGTTGGGGGCCTCGATCACGCCGTCGACCATCGAGCGGTTGATCTTCAGGGTGTGGAACGAGCCGTTCTCGAGCAGCTCGGCGGTGGGCACGACCTTCTCGCAGGAGAGGAAGCGCCGGCCGGGGGCGGCGGCGTTGAGGAACAGGTCGTCGAAGTAGAGGTCGGGCCCGAGGAACTGGGCGTTGCCCCGCTCGTCGGCCCGGTTGAGGTGCACGAAGGCGGCGTCGAGGGTGAGCGCCGGCACGGCCAGCAGCTCCTCGCCGTCGGCGTAGGGGCTGCGCACCGTCTTGAGGCTGGGGTCGTTCACGACCACGTCGGAGCCGAGGCCCGCCCGGGTGGGCAGGAACGGCAGGCGCAGGGCTGCGGCGTAGAGGCCCCACTGCAGCATGCCCTCGTCGTACTCGACGACCTCGGGGATGGTGCCGCCCTGGCGGGCCAGGCGGAAGTGGGGCTCGAGGGCGATCGAGTCGAGCGACACGAAGCCGTAGACGAGCTTGCGGACCTTGCCGGCCGCGCAGAGCAGGCCGACGTCGGGGCCGCCGTAGCTGACGATCGTGAGGTCCTTCAGCGGGCTGCGGAGGAGGGCGCGGACCGCCGACATGGGCTTGCGGCGGCTGCCCCAACCCCCGATGCCGATGGTCATGCCGTCGGAGAGCGAGGCGACGGCCTCGTCCTCGGTGGTGAGCTTGCTGGCCACTACTTCCCCTTCTCGGTCTTGGTCTCGCCGCTGTTGCCGGCGGTCTTGCCCTCGGTGACGAAGTCGTCGCGCAGGTCGTCGGAGACGCCCGACAGGTTCAGCTCGAAGGTGAACCCCTGCTCGAAGCGGTAGCTCCGCTTCACGTCCCACAGGTCGATGCCGTTGAGGCTCTCCTTGGCGGCACGGATGACGGTGGGCGACTTGGCGGCGATGCTGGCGGCGAGCTCGCGGGCGGCGTCGACGAGCTGGTCGGCCGGGACCACCCGGCTCACCGAGCCCCAGGCGTGGAGCTGCTCGGCCAGCGCGTTCTGCGACGTGTAGACCATCTCGCGCATCTTGTGCTGCGGCACCAGGCGGCTGAGGTGGGTGGCGGCGCCCAGCGCCCCACGGTCGACCTCGGGCAGGCCGAACTTGGTGCCCTCGGCGGCGATGATGATGTCGGCGTTGCCGACCAGGCCGATGCCGCCACCGACGCAGAACCCGTGCGGCGCGGCGATCACCGGCACCTTGCACTCGTAGACCGCGGCGAACGCCTCGTAGCAGCCCCGGTTGGCGCCGATGAGCGCGTCGAAGCCCTCGGTGTTCTGCATCTCCTTGATGTCGACGCCGGCGTTGAAGCCCTTGCCCTCACCCCGGAGGATCACGGCCCGGACGCTGCGGTCGTCGCCCAGCCGGCGCACCTCGTCGGCGAGCTGGAACCACTCGGCGACGGTCAGCGCGTTGACGGGCGGGCAGTTCTGGACGACCTCGGCGATGCCGTCATCCCCGACGGTGACTTCGATACCCATGGCGGGCGACGCTACACGCCCTTCTGACGGCTCGTCAGATGGGCGGGCGGCCGCGTAGGGTGCCTCCGTCCCACCCCGAACGACCGCAGCAGGAGGCCCGCGTGGCGCTCGAGATCGACCTCACCGGGAAGGCCGTGCTGGTCACCGGTGGCACCAAGGGCGTGGGCCGGGGCATCGCCCAGCGCTTCGCCGACGCCGGCGCCTCGGTGGTGGTGTGCGCCCGCCGCGAGCCCGAGGTGGCCCTGCCCGACGGCTGGACCTTCGTGCCCGCCGACCTGCGCGACGGCGAGGCCGCCTGGGCCGCCGTCGACGCCGCCCACGGCGTGCACGGCCGCCTCGACTGCGTGGTCAACAACGCGGGCGGCTCGCCGCCCGCCGACTCGGCCGAGGCCTCGCCCCGCTTCTCCGAGCGCATCGTGGCGCTCAACCTGCTGGCCCCGATGTTCGTGGCCCAGCGGGCGTACCACTACATGAAGGACCAGCCCGGCGGCGGCTCGATCGTCAACGTGGGGTCGATCGTGGCCCAGCGCCCCTCCCCCACCACCGCCGCCTACGGCGCGGCCAAGGCCGGCCTCAAGCAGCTCACCCAGACCCTGGCCATGGAGTGGGCGCCGGTCGTGCGGGTCAACTCGATCACCTGCGGCTACATCCTCACCGAGCAGGCGGAGCTGTTCTACGGCGACGGCGACACCCGGGCCCAGGTCGAGGCCCTCATCCCCCTCGGCCGCCTGGCGATGCCCACCGACATCGGCGACGTCGCCGTGTGGCTGGCCTCCGACCTGGCGTCCTACGTCACCGGCGCCGACGTGGCCGCCCACGGCGGCGGCGACCGCCCCCAGGTCGTCGACGAGGGCGGGGCCTAGGCCGACCGGGCGGGCCGCGACCCGAGCGCGATCTGTCGAGGTCGGGTCGCCCGGCGCGCCCCCACGTCGTCGGGCGGCTCAGCCCGTCGTCGGCGTCGTCGTGCGCTCGGGGGCCGGGTGGGCCTCGACGAGGCGACGGAACTCGGCCTCGTCGACCCACCGCAACGAGGCTGCGACGTCGACAAGGGGCCCCTCGACCGTCGTGGGCTGGGTGCATGCACCCGTGTCGGTGGGTGTGTCCTCGACGTCGAGGTACCCGCCGTCGACCTGGGCGAGGACCATCAACGGCCCGGCCACGGTCTCGGTGGTCGGCGAACCGCCCTCGCCGCCGGACGTGGAACGACCCCCACAGACCACGAACACCTCGAGCCCGTTGGCGAGGGTCGCCGAGGCGGCGCCCGCGGTGAGGGCATCGAAGCCTGCCGCCGTGCCAGGCCGGACCGTCGCCACCGTGCCCGTCCCGCCGTCCGCGTCGGAGCGCAGGATGCCGGAGCCGTACCCCTGGCCCGACGGGTCCTCGGCCACGACGAGCCCGGGCGTGTCCTCCGGGAGCACGAGGTAGCGCCGGCCCTGGGCCGAGCCACCACCGCTGCTACTGCTGCCACCGCACCCGGACAGCCCGAGCGCGACGACCACCGCGCCGAGCACCACCCACATCGTCGTCCGCCGCATCCCGCCTCCTCGCCGCCGACGCTACCGGTTGCCGTGAGTGACTCAAGAGCGCACCGACGGCAACCGGTCGGCTCACCATGACCGCCCAGGTCGCCGCCGGCGACGAGACCGGCGCCCGCTCGTTCGTCGAGCACAACTGCGACGACGCGCTCGGCCCCTGGGTCGACGAGTAGCCCCGGCGCGACCTGCTGCCATCTGTCCCGATCGGGCGGACACATGGCAACCGGTCGCACGGCGCGCCGCCATCGGTTGCCGGATGTCCCGGAACGGCGGACACATGGCAACCGGTCGGGGTGAGGACGGTGCCGGCGCGGTCGGACAGACTGTCGGCCATGGGGGACTCGAGAGCTGAGCAGACCGAGCGCGTCCGGCAGTGGCTGGAGGGCGAGCTCGGCGGCACCGTGGTCGACATCCGCCGCCAGCCCCGCTGGCGCCCGGTGTGGTTCGCCGACGTCGAGCGCGACGGCGAGACGTCCGAGTACGTGGTGCGCGGCGACCGCACCGACATGCCGCTGATCTTCCCGCTTCACCACGAGATGACGCTGCAGGACCAGCTCCACCACCACGGCATCCCCACGCCCGCGGTGCACGGCTGGATCGACGACCCGATGGCCTACGTGATGGACCGGGTCGGCGGGCAGCAGGACTTCCAGGGCACGAGCGACGCCGACCGGGCCTCGGCCGTCGACGACTACCTGCAGATCCTCGCCCGCATGCACGCCCTCGACATCACCCCCTTCCAGGAGGCCGGCGTCTACCGGGCCACCACCCCGGAGGAGTCGGGCTGGTACGGCATGAGCCGCTACGAGGACGTCTACCGCAGCACCAAGACCGGGCCCGACCCGTTCATGGAGTTCTGCCTCGGCTGGCTGCACCGCAACCCGCCGCTGTCGAAGGGCCGCGAGGCGGTCATCGTCTGGGACTCCGGGCAGTTCCACAACGCCGACGGCCGGATCACCGCCGTGCTCGACGTCGAGATCGGCCACATCGGCGACCCGATGATGGACCTCGCCGCCTGGCGCATGCGCGACACCATCGTCGGCTACGGCTCGTTCCCCGAGCTCTACGCCCGCTACGAGGAGCTCTCGGGCACCGAGGTCGACCTCGAGGCGCTCATGCGCCACCACTTCGCCTTCACGCTGACGAACCAGCTCGCGGTGGGCGAGGCGCTGCGGGCGCCGAACACCGAGACCGACTTCATGACGAACGCGCAGTGGTGCTACGAGACCAACCTCTTCGCCACCGAGGCCCTCGCCGAGATCCTCGACCTCGAGCTGCCCACGGTCTGTCTCTTATACACATCTCCGAGCCCACGAGACTAAGGCGAATCTC
>CAMFLJ010000243.1 GCA_945957335.1 uncultured Actinomycetes bacterium
CTCCATGGGCGCGGATCGAGCCACGGGGGTCAGGAGTCGGAGAAGGCGCTCACCGGGGGGCACGAGCAGAACACGTTGCGGTCGCCGTAGGCGCCGTCGATGCGGCTCACCGGCGGCCAGTACTTGGCGGCCGACGGCCCGGCCGGCCACACCGCGAGGTCGCGGGGGTAGGCGTGGTCCCACACGTCGGTGGCCACGTCGGCGGCGGGATGCGGCGCGTTGACCAGGGGGTTGTCGTCGGCCGGCCACCGGCCCTGGGCCACCGCGTCGATCTCGGCCCGGATGGCGAGCATGGCGTCGCAGAACCGGTCGAGCTCCACCTTGCTCTCGCTCTCGGTGCTCTCGACCATCAGCGTGCCGGCCACCGGGAACGACATGGTGGGGGCGTGGAAGCCGTAGTCGATGAGCCGCTTGGCCACGTCGTCGACGGTGATGCCGGTGTCCTTGGTGATCGGGCGCAGGTCGAGGATGCACTCGTGGGCCACCCAGCCGCCCCGCCCGGTGTAGAGCACCGGGTAGGCGCCGCCCAGGCGACGGGCGATGTAGTTGGCGTTGAGGATGGCCACCGACGTGGCCCGGCGCAGGCCCTCGGGGCCCATCATCGACACGTACGCCCACGGGATGGGCAGGATGCCGGCCGAGCCGTAGGGCGCGGCCGACACCGGCCCCACAACCGGGCCGAGGCCGTCGCCCTCGGAGCGGTCGGGCCCGGCCGAGGGCACCACCGGGTGGCTCGGCAGGTACGGCGCCAGGTGGGCCCGCACCGCCACCGGCCCCACACCGGGGCCGCCGCCCCCGTGGGGGATGCAGAAGGTCTTGTGCAGGTTGAGGTGGCTCACGTCGGCGCCGAAGGCACCCGGTCGGGCCAGTCCCACCAGCGCGTTGAGGTTGGCGCCGTCGAGGTAGACCTGCCCGCCCGCCGCGTGGACGGCGTCGCAGATCTCGCCGATGGCCTCCTCGAACACGCCGTGCGTGGAGGGGTAGGTCACCATCAGCGCGGCGATCGAGTCGGCGTGGGCGTCGAGCTTGGCCCGCAGGTCGTCGAGGTCGACGTTGCCGTCGTCGTCGCACGCCACCACGACCACCCGCATGCCGACCATGGCCGCGCTGGCCGCGTTGGTGCCGTGGGCCGAGGCGGGGATGAGGCACACGTCGCGGCCCTCGTCGCCGTTGGCCCGGTGGAAGGCCCGGATGGCGAGCAGGCCGGCGAACTCGCCCTGCGACCCGGCGTTGGGCTGCAGCGACACCCGGTCGTAGCCGGTGACCTCGGCGAGCCAGCGCTCGAGGTCGCCGATGAGGCTGAGGTAGCCCTGGGCGTCGGCGGCGGGGGCGTAGGGGTGGAGGTCCGCGAAGCCGGGCCAGGTGACCGGCTCCATCTCGGCGGCCGAGTTGAGCTTCATGGTGCACGAGCCGAGCGGGATCATCGCCCGGTCGAGCGCGAGGTCGGCGTCGGAGAGGCGGCGCAGGTAGCGCACCATCTCGGTCTCGCTGCGGTGGGAGTGGAACACCGGGTGGGTGAGGTAGTCGGAGCTGCGGAGCAGCTCGGGCACCAGCGCGTCGGGTGTGGCGTCGTCGAGCTCGGCCACCGAGGCGGACACCCCGAACGCCTCCCAGACGGCCTCGACGGTGTCGGGGGTCGAGGTCTCGTCGAGGCTGAGCCCGACGATGCCGGGGGCGCTGTCGCGCAGGTCGAGGTCGAGGCCACGGGCCCGGGCCAGCAGCGCGGCCGAATCGGGCACGCTGACCGTGAGCGTGTCGAAGAACGACTCGTGGGCCACCTCGACCCCGCCGGCGCGCAGGCCGGCGGCGCAGATCGAGGTGAGGCGGTGCACCCGGGTGGCGATGCGGCGCAGGCCCTCGGGGCCGTGCCACACGGCGTAGAGGGCGGCCATGACGGCCAGTAGCACCTGGGCGGTGCAGATGTTGGAGGTGGCCTTCTCGCGCCGGATGTGCTGCTCGCGGGTCTGGAGGGCGAGGCGGTAGGCGGGGCGGCCGGCGGCGTCGATCGAGACCCCCACGAGGCGGCCGGGCAGGCTGCGGCGGTGCGCCTCGGTGGTGGCCAGGAACCCGGCGCTGGGGCCGCCGAAGCCCAACGGCACGCCGAACCGCTGCGACGAGCCGACCACCACGTCGGCGCCGAGCTCGCCCGGCGGGGTGAGGAGGGTGCACGCCAGGAGGTCGGTGGCGGCCACCACCAGCGCTCCCGCGGCGTGGGCCGACTCGATGATCGGGGCGATGTCGCGCACCCGGCCGCCGGAGCCGGGGTGGCACACCAGCACACCGAAGGTGCCCTCGGGCAGGGGACCGGCCGGGTCGGCCAGCACGACCTCGATGCCGAGCGGCTCGGCGCGGGTGGCGATGACCGCGTGGGTCTGCTCGTGGGTGTCGGGATCGACCACGAACACGTCGCCGGCCTTGGAGTTGGCCCGGTGCACCAGCGCCATGCCCTCGGCCGCGGCGGTGGCCTCGTCGAGCATCGAGGCGTTGGCGATCTCGGTGCCGGTGAGGTCGGTGACCATCGTCTGGAACGTGATCAGCGCCTCGAGTCGACCCTGGGAGATCTCGGGCTGGTAGGGCGTGTAGGCGGTGTACCAGGCCGGGTTCTCGAGCACGTTGCGGCGGATCACCGGCGGGGTGACCGTGCCGTACCAGCCGGTGCCGATCAGCGAGCGCCGGGGCCGGTTCTGCCCGGCCAGCTCGCGCAGGGCCGCCAGCACGGCCGCCTCGTCGCGGGCCGCCGGCAGGTCGGGCAGGCGGTCGTCGCGGATCGAGGGCGGCACGACGGCGTCGACCAGGGCGTCGAGCGACGGCAGGCCCAGCACCTCGAGCATCCCCGCCACCTGCGCGTCGGAGGGACCGATGTGGCGCCCGACGAACGAGGTCGGGTCGGCCAGGTCGGTGAGGGTGGGGCGGGAGGTGAGGGCCACGGCGGTCTCCTGGTGAGGCGCCGCGCAGCGGCGCTCGGGTGGGGACCCCGCTCTGTCGTGGGTACCTGAGAGTTTCACCCGGTCGACGGAGCCACGATGCTCGGTGACCTGGGCTTTCTCCTTCGGTGAGCCCGCCGGTGCTGCGGTGGCGGACTGCTCTCCAGAGGTGCCTGCGCCTGCGGTACGGGTGCCTGAGAGTTTCCCGGGGGGTTGCTCCTTCGGCGCCTCGGTGGCCCGGCTGGCCGGGTCGGTGAGGGCTCTCCCGCAGGCGGTGATCGGCCTCGGTTGTGGGGGTGAGGCTAGTCCAGCAGGTCGGGCTCGTCGCGCAGGATGACGCTGTGGAGGGGCTGGAACGAGAACCAGCCGGCGAACGAGCTACCGACGCTCTGGTGGGTGGTGCGGGCGACGTCGGGCTCGATGAGGGTGGGCTCGCCGGCGGCCATGGCGAGCAGCTGCACCTGGCAGGTGCGCTCCATCGTGATGAACCACCATGCCGCCTCGTCGACCGAGTGGCCGACGGTGAGCAGCCCGTGGTTGCGCAGGACCGCAGCCTTCGCATCGCCGAGCGCGGCGGCGATGCGCTTGCCCTCGAGCGGGTCGAGCACGACACCGGTGAAGTCGTCGAACAGCACGTGGTCGTCGTAGAACGCGCACGAGTCCTGGGTGATGGGGTCGAGCAGCCGCCCCAGAGAGGAGAAGGCCCGGCCGTGCACCGAGTGGGTGTGGGCGGCGGCGACGACGTCGGGGCGGGCGGCGTGCACCTCGGAGTGGATGGCGAAGGCGGCCTGGTTGATGGCGTGGTCGCCGTGGACGATGGTGCCGTCGTGGTCGACGCACACGAGGTCGGACACCCGGATCATCCGGAAGTCGACGCCGAACGGGTTCAGCCAGAACCGGTCTGGGAACTCGGGGTCGCGGACGGTGATGTGCCCGGCCACGCCCTCGCCGAAGCCGAAGCGCCCGAAGAGGCGGAACGCGGCGGCGAGGCGCTGCTTGCGGTGCAGGCGCTCCTCGGCCGGGTCGTCGAAGGTCGGGAGCTCGTACGGCAACGGCTTGGCGTCGGCGTGGACGATGGGCATCCGGTCGAGGTCGGGCACGGGGAACCTCCGGCGCAGTGGGGGAGCCGGCGGCCCCCTCGCGTGGGGCGAGTGTACGGGCCTCCGGCCGGCGGCGCGGCCCGCGGTCGCGGCGCCCGACGGCCGTGACGACCCCTCTGACCTGGGCAGTTGACGGCGGACGGTGCGGCTGGTTGTGTGAGCGCCCACAACCGAGTTGGTGCCTGGTGAGGGGAAGTCCGGTGTGAATCCGGCGCTGTCCCGCAACCGTGTGCAGGGGTCACCACCCCTGCGAGTCGGATCACCGAGCCAGGCGCCGAGGCTCACCATGCACCGCCGCGGACAGCGGTGCCGAGCCCGACGAGCAGCCTCCTGGCGCCCTCCGGCGCATGGTGGGCACCCGGCGGGGGAGGCACCCCGTCGGCGGCCCGACCGATCGAGGAATCGTCGATGCCCGCACCGTCCCACCACCCGCTGCCCCGCCGCGGCCGAACACCCGCCCTGCTCGCCGCACTCGTCCTGGCGGCGGCCCTGCTCGTCCCGCTCGTCGGGCCCTCACCGGCCACCGCCGCCACCGCCTCGTCGAACGCGGCCGCGGCGTGGCTGGCCGGGCTCGTCGGCCCCGACGGCGCCGCGGTGAACCCGTCGAACGGCCAGCCCTCGCTGAGCGGCACCGTGCAGGTCGCGCTGGCGCTGGTGGCCAACCAGTCCGACCGAGGCACCATCGAGCGGGCGCTGACCTACATCGAGCCCAACGTCGGCACCTACGTCGTCAGCAACGGTGCCGACAACCCGGGCCGGCTGGGCTACCTGCTCGTGCTCGCCCACGCGACCGGCGGCGATCCCCGCGCCTTCGGCACCCCGGCCGTCGACCTCGTCGCCCGGCTCGAGGCCACCTACGGCATCGCCGAGACGGGCTTCTACGGCACGCCGGACCCGTACAACGCGGTGTTCAACCAGTCGCTCGCGGTCGTGGGCCTGGTGGCCGCCGGTCGGCCCGTGCCCGCCGCCGCGCTCACCTGGCTGAGCGACCAGCAGTGCGACTCCGACAACTCCTCCGACGGCGGCTGGCAGGGCTACCGGGCCCCGTCCGGCGGCGGCCTCGTGGCCTGTGACCCGTCGAGCGGCATCGCCTACACGGGGGCCGACTCCAACAGCACCGCGATGGCGATCCAGGCCCTCGTGGCCGGCGGCGCGAGCGGGCCGGTCAGTTCCGGCATGGCGTTCCTCGCCTCCACCCAGGCCCCGCGAACGGGTGGGTTCGGCTACTACGCCGGTGACACCGCCGACGACCCCAACTCCACCGCCCTCGGCATCCAGGCCGTCGTCGCCACCGGCGGCAACCCCTCGGGGCCGGCGTGGACCACGGCCGGGGGCAACCCGATGTCCGCCCTCGTCGCCTGGCAGCTCACCTCCGGCGCCGACGCCGGCGCCCTCGCCTCGCCCTACAGCGGGGGAGAGGCCGACTTCCTCGCCACCTTCCAGGGCCTGTGGGGCCTGGCCGAGGCCGCCTTCCCGTTCGCGCCGCTGCCGGGGCCGACCCCTCCGTCGACGACGACGACCACCACGATCCCGGACGGTCCCGTTCCGGTCGTGGAGGCCGTCTCCGTCACCCCTGCCTTCACCGGCTGAGACCTGGTCGGGGCGGCCCCGGGGGGGGGGGGCGCCCCCCCCCGGGGGGGGTGGGGGGCGCGGCGGGGGGGGGGGGGGGGGCCGCGCAGCCGGGTGGGGGGGGGGGGGGGGGGGGCGCGGGGGGAAGGGCCCGACCGGTGCAGTTGACGGATCCGCGGCGGGGTGGTCGGATGGCGCCTCGAAGCGAGTTGGTGGCTGGTGAGGGGAAGTCCGGTGCGAATCCGGCGCTGTCCCGCAACCGTGTGCCAGGGCCCCGGCCCCGGCGAGTCGGATCACCGAACCAGGCGCCGCGGCTCACCTGCACCGTCGCGGACAACGGTGCCGAGCCCGAGCGACGGCCCTCTGGTGGGTCGCCCGCCGGGGGAGGCCCCGGGGT
>CAMFLJ010000244.1 GCA_945957335.1 uncultured Actinomycetes bacterium
ATCGACGACCTCTCGGCCGACGCGGTCGGTGGCATCACCGCCTTCGCCGGCGCCCGCTCGGGCCTGCTCGGCGACGACGACCTGGCCGACGCCGCCGACGCGCTGGCGCCCGGCACCGTCGGCGCCCTCATCGTCTACGAGAACACGTGGGCCCGGCCCTTCGTCGCCGCCGTGCGCGGCGCCGGCGGCGAGCTCGTCGCCAGCGCCCGCATCCCCGCCGATGCCGTCAACGAAGCCCTCGAGCTGATCGACGCAGCCGACTGAGAAGGGAACCACCAATGCCCGGACTCCTGAGGGGTGTCGCCCGCACCGCGGTCGTCGCCGGAACCGCCACCGCCGTCAGCGGCCGCGTGCAGCGGCGCCAGGCCGAGAAGTACGCCGACCGCGACGCGCAGATCTACGCCGAGCGCGAGCAGGCCTACCAGCAGCAGACGGCGCCGCAGCAGCAGTACGCGCCGCCTCCCCCCGCCGCCCCGGCCCCCGCCCCGGCGGCCGCCGGTGAGAGCGACATGATCCAGCAGCTCAAGGATCTCGCCGACCTGCACTCGCAGGGCATCCTCACCGACGACGAGTTCGCCGCGCAGAAGGCCAAGATCCTCGGGTCCTGACGGACCCGAGCGGCACGTGCCGCCGTCCATGGGCAGCTCCGCACGGGCCGAACTCCTCGTCACCACGGGCCATCGCCACCTCCGGGTCGGCGGTGGCCCGTCGTCGTCCGGGGACCGCCGGTGAGCGCCGCCACCCACGTGGTCGAGCGGTTCGTCCCCGGCGTGCGGGCCGCCCGCACCTACCAGCGGGGCTGGCTCCCCCACGACCTGGTGGCCGGGCTCGTGCTGGCCGCGATCCTCGTGCCGCAGGGAATGGCCTACGCCCAGCTCGCCGGGCTCCCTGCGGTCACCGGCCTCTACACGACGGTCGCCTGCCTCGTCGGCTACGCCGTGTTCGGGCCCTCCCGGGTGCTGGTGCTCGGCCCCGACTCGTCGGTGTCCCCGATGATCCTGGCCGCCATCACCCCGCTGTTCGTCGCCGGCGACCCGGCCACCGCCGTGGTGCTCGCCGGGATGCTCTCGATCATGGTCGGCCTCATCGAGATCGCGATGGGCCTCGGGCGCCTCGGGTTCGTCGCCGACCTGCTCTCGAGCGAGGTGCAGGTCGGCTACCTCAACGGCCTGGCGATCACGATCGTCGTGGGCCAGCTCCCGAAGCTGTTCGGCTTCTCGACCGACGCCGACGGGTTCTTCGACGAGGTCAAGGTGTTCGTCCAGAGCCTCGACCAGACGGTCTGGCAGGCCCTCGCCGTCGGGCTCGGCGTCCTGGCGGTGCTCCTCGTCATGCCCCGCCTCACCAGGAGGGTGCCGGCAGTCCTCGTGGCGGTGGTGGCGGCCACGGTGGTGTCGGCGGTCTTCGCCCTCTCCGACCACGGCGTGTCGACCGTCGGCGTCCTGCCCCAGGGGCTGCCCCGGCCCTCGTTGCCATGGACGTCGCTCCACGACGCCGGTGCCCTCGTGCTCGGCGCCGTGGGCATCACCCTCGTGAGCCTCACCGACACCATCGCCACCGCGTCGAGCTTCGCGGCGCGCCGCGGCGAGGAGGTCGACCCCGACCAGGAGATGGTCGGGATGGGCGCCGCCAACGTGTTCACCGGCCTGTTCTCCGGCTTCGCGGTGTCGACCAGCGCGTCGCGCACCGCCGTGGCCGACCAGTCGGGGGCCAAGAGCCAGCTCACCGGCGTGGTCGGCGCCGGGGTGGTCGTGCTCCTCCTGCTCTTCCTGAACGGGCTGCTCGCCGACCTGCCGCAGGCGGCGCTGGCCGGGGTCGTCATCGCCGCCGCCCTGTCGCTGCTCGACCTGAGGGCGCTCGCCCGCTACTGGCAGGTGCGCCGCAGCGCTCTCGCCCTCTCCCTCGTGGCCAGCCTCGGCGTCATCGTCTTCGGCGTGCTGCAGGGCATCCTCGTGGCGATCCTGCTCGCCGTGCTGCTCTTCTTCCGCCGCAGCTGGTGGCCCCACGGCGCCGAGCTGGGACGGGTCGACGGCCCCGGCGACTGGCACGACCTGGGCGGCTTCCCCGACGCCCACCGCGAGCCCGGCGTGATCGTCTTCCGCTGGGAGGCCCCGCTCTTCTTCGCCAACGCCGGCGCCTTCCGCCGTCAGATCCGCACGCTCGCCCGGCGCCCCGGGACCCGGTGGATCGTGCTCCAGTGCGAGGCCGTCACCGACATCGACGTGACCGCCGCAGGCATGCTCGAAGCGCTCGACGAGGAGCTCAACGCCGAGGGCATCCACGTGGCCTTCGTGGAGATGCGCCACAGGCTGCAGGAGATGGCGCTTCGATACGGGCTGATGAACACGCTCGATGCCGACCACTTCTACCCGACCATCGAGGCCGCCCTGGCCGAGATCACCACCGGCGGCGAGGCCTCCGATGCGCGCTGAGCGGGTCGACGTCGACCCCGACGACGAGGTCGCGTCGCGCCGCACCCTGCGACGCGGCCGGCTGCTCGCCGCGGGGGCCCTCCTCTGCTACCTCGCCGCCGCGGTGCTCGCCGTGCTGCTGCTCCGGGGCGACGTGGTCCGGGCGCTCGGCGTGGTGGTGTGCGTCCTGTTGGCGGTGCCCGCGATCTGGTTCGCGGTCACCCGCACCGGCCTCGCCCGCCTGGTCGCCGCAGTGGTGCTCGTGCTGCTCGGCGTGGCCGCCGTGGCCCTCGTCGCCTCCGCCCTCGACACCCTCTGGACGCTGCTGGCGGTGGTGGTGCTCGGCTTCGTGGGCAGCCGCCTCGGCGACGCCGCCCTCGACACCGTCGCCACCCTCGAGCCCGACCGCGGCCGCAAGGTGCCCGCCGCCCGCCACGGCGTCCTGATCGTCAACCCGCGCTCGGGCGACGGCAAGGCCGAGCGGGCCGGTCTCGCCGACCTCGCCCGGCGGCGGGGCATCGAGGTGATCGAGCTCACCGAGGGCTCCGACCTCGAGGAGCTCGCCGAGGGCGCCGTCGAGTCGGGGGCCGACGTGATCGGCATGGCCGGCGGTGACGGCTCGCAGGCGCTGGTGGCCTCGGTGGCGGCCCGCCACGACGTGCCCTTCGTCTGCGTCCCCGCCGGCACCCGCAACCACCTCGCCCTCGACCTCGGCCTCGACCGCGACGACCTCCCGACCGCGCTGAAGGCGTTCGGCCCGTGCCGCCAGCGCCGCATCGACCTCGCCACCGTCAACGGCCAGGTCTTCGTCAACAACGTGTCGCTCGGCGTCTACGCCAAGATCGTCCAGGCCCCCGAGTACCGCGAGGCCAAAGGCGCCACCACCGCCACGATGCTGCCCGAGCTGCTCGGCCCCGAGAGCGACGGCTTCGACCTCGCCTTCACCGACGACACCGGCACCGAGCACGCCGAGGCCCAGCTCATCCAGGTGTCGAACAACGCCTACGCCCTCCGCGGCGGCGGGTTCGGCACCCGCCCCCGCCTCGACCGCGGCGTGCTCGGCATCGCCGCGGTGGAGGTGCAGGGCGCCCTCGACGTGGGCCGCTTCCTGGCCCTCCAGGCCGCCGGCCAGCTCAGCCGGTTCCAGGGCTGGGCCGAGTGGACCGCCCCGACCTTCGAGGTGCGCAGCAGCGAGCCGGTCGAGGCCGGCGTCGACGGCGAGGCGACCACCCTCGACCCGCCCCTACGCTTCGAGGTGCTGCCGCGCGCCGTCGCCGTGCGCATCCCGCCCGGCGCGCCGGGCGCCTCGCCGGCAGCGCGGCGCCAACGCTCGATCCTCACGATCTTCACAGGCCGTCCCACCACCCACGCCCATGGAGGCACCGATGGCTGACGCACCCACCACGATCAAGCCCGTGGTCCCGCACCCGTCCCTCGAGGACCGCCGAGCCGACGGCCGGGCCACCCGCCAGGTCGTGCGCCGCAAGGACCTCGGCCGGCTCGAGCCGCCCGCCGACCGCGACCCGGTAGCGATCCTCACCGCCCAGGAGGAGCGCCGGGTGCCCGAGCTGGTGCCGCTGCGCCGGCACCGCATGTCGACCTCGCCGTTCGCGTTCTTCCGGGGCGCGGCGGCGATCTTCTCCAACGACATCTCCACCGCGGCCCGCACCGGCCTGCGCGTCCAGCTCTGCGGCGACGCCCACCTCGCCAACTTCGGCGGCTTCGCGTCCCCGGAGCGGGTGCTGGTGTTCGACCTCAACGACTTCGACGAGACCCTGCCCGGGCCCTTCGAGTGGGACCTCAAGCGACTCGCCGCCAGCTTCGAGGTGGCCGGCCGGTCGAACGGCTTCGCCCAGCCCGACCGGGAGGCGCTCCAGCTCAAGCTCGCCGCCGCCTACGCCAAGGGCATGGCCCGGTTCGCGGCGATGGACCACCTCGACCTCTGGTACCTGCGCCTCAGCGCCGACGAGGTGCTTGCCGAGTACGCCCAGGAGGCCGGTCCCGCAGTGCTCGACCGCGTGGCCAAGACCATGGCCAAGGCCCGCACCAAGGACCGCATGAAGGCGTTCCGCCGCCTCACCGTCACCGACGGCGACTCCGTCCGCTTCGCCAGCGACCCGCCCGTGCTCGAGCCGGTCGCCGACCTGCTGCCGCCCGCCGACCGCGACCGCGTCGTCGCCCTGGTGCACAAGGCCTTCCAGGACTACCGCAAGACCCTCCAGCCCGACCGCCGCCTGCTTCTCGAGCGCTACGAGTTCGTCGACCTGGCCCGCAAGGTGGTGGGCGTGGGCAGCGTCGGCACCCGCTGCTTCGTCGCCCTGCTGCGCGGCCACGAGGGCGGCGACCCCCTCTTCCTCCAGGTGAAGGAGGCCGAGGAGTCGGTGCTGGCGCCGTACCTCGGGCGCTCGCTCTACCAGCACCAGGGCCGGCGCGTCGTCGAGGGGCAGCGGCTGGTGCAGGGCGCAAGCGACATCTTCCTCGGCTGGGAGCGCGTCGAGGGCATCGACGGGCACACCCACGACCACTACTTCCGCCAGCTCTGGGACTGGAAGGTGTCGGCCGACGTCGACACCATGGACCCGGCCATGCTCGGCATCTACGCCCAGCTCTGCGGCGTCACCCTGGCCCGGGCCCACGCCCGCAGCGGCGACGCCGTGGCCCTCAGCGCCTACCTCGGCGGGGGCGGCACCATCGGCCGGGCGATGATCGGGTTCGCCTCCGAGTACGCCGACCTCAACGAGCGCGACCACGCCGCCGCGGTCGAGGCCTGGGGCACGCAGTCGTCGGTGGGCGCCGCCATCTGACGCCCGACGCGCCGGTGCCCGGCACGAGCGTGCCGGGCACCGATCGGGACCTGCGGGTGCTGCGAGCGCTGCGCGCTCTGCGCTGGGTCAGAAGTTCCCGAAGTTGTCGACCTCGGAGACCTTGCACTCGACCTGCCCGGTCTTGTCGGGCACCGAGCCGGTGACCTCCCAGTTCACGGTGTCGCCCTTCGTCGTGTAGACGAGCGTCGAGGGCGAGTCGGCCAGGCTGCCGTTGGAGCTGTCGCGGATCTCGGTCTTGATGGTGAAGTCGAGGTCGCGGCTGGCGGTGTTCTTGATCGTCCCCGAGAAGGTCACGAACCCGTTCGAGTCCTTCTCGCAGGTCTTGGTGACGAGGTCGTAGTTGTCGCTGTTGGCCTTGCCGAACGCGTCGCCGACCTTGTCGGACGCCCGGTTGATGCCGACCGTGATCAACACGATGAAGGCGATGCCACCGATCACGCCGAGGGCGCCCAGGACGATGCCGGCGAGCGCCTGCCCGGCACCCTTGCCGGTCTCCTTGGCCTTGCCCCGGGCGATGATGCCGAGGATCACCGCGACGATGCCGACGACGATGCCGAGACCGCAGGTGAAGAACAGGACCAGGGCGATGATGCCCAGCACCAGGGCGGCGATCGCCATGCCGTTGTTCGCGCCGCCGCTGGCTCCGGCCGCCGGCGCTGCGGCATAGGGCGCCGCGGGCGGGGGCGTGTAGGCCGGCGGAGGCG
>CAMFLJ010000245.1 GCA_945957335.1 uncultured Actinomycetes bacterium
CCTCCACGCCGGGCAGGAGGATCCCGCTGCGGCGGTAGAAGTCGACGAACGCCCGCCCGAGCGAGCCGTCGGGGCAGTCGGCCATCGCCTCGAGCCGGGCGGCCAGCTCCGGCTCGGCGGTGAGGTGGTCGGGGTCGGCGTGGCGCAGCGCCGGCTCCTCGCGGTGCGACAGGTTCTCGGCGAGGAAGCGCTGGTAGTCGGCCCCGGCGCGGTCGGCGCCCTCCTCGACGAGCTCGCGGAGGAGCAGCCGGTCGGGGCCGGTGAGGCCGAGCGCCTCGGAGTAGTCGTCGGCCCGGGCCACCTGCGCCGCTGTGAGCGGGTGACGGCACGCCTCGAGGGCCACGAGGACTTCGCGGAACGCCCGACGGTCGGTCGGCCCGGTCAGCGCCGTGGCCACCTCGGCCGGCCCGAGCGGTGCCACGCCGGCCAGGTCGAGGTCGGCGCGGCCGAGCACGTGGCGCACGATCGCCCGCAGGACCCGCAGCTGCTCGGGGGTGGCCCCACCGTCGACGTCCACCGCGCCCAGCCATCCGGCCACGGCCGGTTCGACGCTGGTGGGGGAGAGGGCGAAGGGCACGATCGGGTGCGGCCTACGGGAGGCCCTTGATCACCAGGTACACGCCGAACACGACCTCGACCACGATGCCGATGGTGCGGGCGTGGCGGTCGATGAACCCGTGCAGCGCGTCGAGCACCGGGCGCGAGCGACCGGGGAACAGCGCCGCCATCCCGTAGATCACGATCACCGGCGAGAGCGTGATGAGCAGGGCGATGGCCACCGCCAGGACCTTCTCGTCGTCCGCGATGCGGGCCGCGCTGATGGTCCGCATCGCCGGCAGGTAGAGCAGGATCGTCGAGAAGTTCGACAGCATGATCACCACGCCGAGCACGAAGGCCGACACCAGGCCGGGGTTCCGCTCGGGCTTCGGGGGTGAGTCGTCGGGCGCGTCTGGGTCGTGCAGCAGGCCGCGCAGGAACGTGCCGAGGGCGAGCACGAGGAGCAGGGCCCCGGCCATCACGTCGATGGCCCGGGTGATCTCCTTCTGGGCCGGCGACGAGTGCGTCGTGTGCGAGATCGCCAGGCCCATGAACGTCAGCCCGGCGAAGACCAGGAGCACGCCGAGCACGAAGGTGCCGGCCCGGGCGATCGATCGCTTGCCGGTGAGGATGACCAGCAGGAGGGCGAGCAGGGTCGGGCTGAACGCGGCACCGATCGACAGCGGCACGACCTTGGAGAGCAGCTCAACCATCGGCGCGGACGCTACCGGACGCCGTGGCCGGGGCCCGGTGAGCGGGTCAGAAGCACTGCTGGCGGATCCCGTACTGCAGGTCGGGAGGCAGTTCGCCGCCGCCGGCGAGCAGCTCGTCGTTCAGGTCGATCAGCTCCTTGACCGTGTACCGCTCCTCGACGATGTCCAGGGCGCACTGGCACTGCGAGCGGGTGCCGCCTCCGGAGGTGCACCCGTCGATGAACTCCTTCTCGAGCTCCGGCGTGTAGGTGTCGGGGACCGCGTCGTCCTTCTTGGTCGTGCCGAGGAGGGTGACGGCCAGGATCGCCAGGATCCCGAGCACCAGCACGCCGCCCACCACCGAGATGGCCACGATCACACCGGTGCGGCCGCCCTTGGCCGGCACCCGGGGCGCGGTCGGAGGGCCCCAGCCGGGGGATCCCGCCCCCCACTGGGTGCCGGGCGGCGGCGGGCCCGGCGGGCCGGGAGGAGGCGGCGGGGGCGCGGCGGCCGGGTCGGAGGGCGGGGCGAAGGGCGCGCCGAACCCGGCCGGAGCCGGAGGCGGGACCTCGAATCCCGGGGGTGGTGCATCCCATCCGCCGGAGGGCGTGGGCGAGGGCGGCATCGGCGCCGAAGGCGGCGGGGTGGGGGCCGCCGACGCGGCCACGGCCTTGCCACAGCGGGGGCAGCGGGTCGTGCCCTCCTGCAGCAGCTCGCTGCACACCTGACACCGGAACGTCGCCATGGCCGGCCTCCTCGCTGGTCGGGCGAGCGTACCGCCGGGCCCGTTCCCGCCCGGGCGACGACCACCCCCGTCCACCCGGCGTCGCGTTCAGGGTGCAGTCAGGACGGTGGAGGACGGTGTGGGCACACCACCGGGAGCCGGTGGGCCGACACCACCGGGCCCCGGGCCCCACCCCCCTCAGGAGACCGACATGAAGCGCTCGTCCATCATCGCCACCACCGCCCTCGGCGCCGCCCTCACCCTCGGTGCCGTCGGCATCGGCACCGCCGTGCTGCCCGGCGCCGCCGGCGCCCAGACCACCACGACCCAGGCCGACTCCTCGACCGCCGCCGGCAAGCTGGCCAACCACCCCCGCCTCCGCCAGCTGGTGAAGGAGGAGGGCACGATCGCCGCCCAGACCATCGGGATCAGCCCGAAGGAGCTGCGGTCCGACGTCAAGGGCGGCCAGTCGGTGGCCGAGGTGGCCCAGGCCCACGGCGTCGACCCGCAGACCGTGGTCGACGCGGTGGTGAAGGACCTCGACGCCAAGCTCGACAAGGCCGTGGCCGACGGCAAGGTCACCCAGGAGCGGGCGACGAAGATCGAGGACCGGCTCCCCACCCGGATCGACAAGCTGGTGAACCACCACCGCGGTGATCACACCGCCCAGGGCTGACCGACCGGCCGACCCGGCTGACCGACCGGCCGACCCGGCCGACCTCTGACGGCCCCGCTCCGGCGGGGCCGTCGTCGCGCCCGGGCTCAGGCGCCGGGATCGGGACCGGTGAGGGTGTCGAGCTCGGCGGTGAGGTTGCGGCGCGCCGGTGCCTCGCGGCCGGCGAAGGCGGCCGTCGTGAACAGCGGTGCCTCGAGCAGCGAGCGCAGCACCGCGGCCCGGCCCTCCCGCCAGGTGGCGTCGTCGAGGAAGCCGTACTCGGCGCGCACCGCGGCCCGGTAGCGCTCGTAGGCCTCGGGCGAGGCGCCGAGCACGGCGAGGTCGGCGTCGCACAGCGCCTTCTCGTCGTCGGTCGCGGGCCGGTGGCCGGCGGTGGCCAGCACGAGGCGCTCGACGGCGGTCACCACCTCGGGCTCGCAGCCCACCCCGGCCAGCTCCGACCCCGCGAGCGCGGCCGAGGCGGCTTCGTTGCCCGCTGCCGTGGGGTCGTAGACGGCGTCGTGGAACCAGGCCGCGAGGCGCACGGCTCGCTGGTCGGGCAGCGTCGCGGCGGTGGTGTCGAGGTGGGTCAGCACCGCGCCGACGTGGTCGAGCACGTGGTAGCGCCGGTGGGGTTCGGCGTGGCGTCGCACCAGCCCGGCGTGCAGCGCGACGGCGTCGTCGTGCTCGATCCCGCACGAGGCGGCCAGGGCCACGAACGAAGCCTCACCGGTGGCGCCGTCCACGTCGGCGACCGGCTCAGCCCGCCAGGCGGGCGCCGGTGGGCGTGGAGAAGATGACGTCGATGCAGTCGTCGAGCTGGCTGCGCACCTCGCTCATCGGCATGCGGCCGAGCGACCAGCGGCGCAGCAGGTTGAACACCGCCGCCCACACCAGCGTCTCGATGGGCTCGATCCACCGCTCGTCGATGCCGTCGAGGGCGTCGCGCACGACGTGGCTGGTGGTGCCGGTGTAGCGCTCGTAGAGCGCGGCGACCTCGGGGTCGTCGCTGACCTGCAGCGCCATGAGCAGGCCGAAGAAGCGCGGGTTGCGCTCGAACGCCTTCAGGGCCACGTGCATGGTGCGGCGCACGCGCTCGGCGGGCTCGGACTCCGACGAGCGGATCGTGCGCTCGTAGCTCTGCTGGAAGGTCTGGGCCCACCGGTTGAGCGCCGTGGCGAAGAGGCGCTCCTTGGAGGGGAAGTAGCGGTAGAGGGTGCCGAGGGCGACGCCGGCGCGGTCGGCGACCAGGCGCATGTGGATCTTCTCGTAGTCGTCGGTGGCGAGCAGCTCGACCGCGGTCTCGACGATGCGGTCGCGGCGGGCGCGCTGCGACGCCGGCAGGTCGTCGACCTCGGGTGCGTGGCGCACCTCGCTCGTCTGTCTGGCCATGGGGGCAGATCCTCGCGCCGTGACCCGGCCGGGTCGTGGACGACGACGGCGCCGCCCGACTGGAACGGCATTCTACGGCGCGGCCCGACCCTGGGCGCGGCGCTGAACGGTGGCCCTGAGGTCAGCGGCCGAGCACGTCGCCCAGCCAGGCGATGGTCGGGGCCATCAGCTGGGCGTCGAAGCGGGGGTCGACGTGGACCCATCCCGGCTCGATGGTGAGGTCGACGGGCACCCCGGCGGCGGTCAGGGAGTCGGCCAGGAGCTGCGCCTGGGCGACCGGCACCACGCAGTCGGCGTCGCCGTGGGCGATCGAGAACGGTGGCACCGCGCTGGACGCGGCAGAGCCCAGCCACCACGTCGGATCGGCCGAGTCGACCCGGGCGGGGACCGAGCCGACGAGGTCGCCGAGCAGGCGGGACTCGGGCGAGCTCGCCGAGGAGTGGTCGAAGCGCGGGTCGCACGGCACGCCCGCGTCCTCCATCGACTGCATGCGGTCGAGGTCGACGGGCGGGTACCAGGCGACGACCGCCTGCACCGCGCTCGACGTGTCGGGCTCGCCGAGCGAGAGGTCGTCGAGCTCGGTGGTGCGCCCGCCGGTGGTGCCCAGCACCGCCACGAGGTGCCCGCCGGCCGAGGAGCCCCACGCCGCGAACCGGTCGGGGTCGAGCCCGTAGGTGGCGGCGTTGGCGCGCAGGTACCGGACCGCGGCCTTCACGTCCTGGATCTGCGCCGGCCACGTGGCCTCGCCCGACAACCGGTAGTCGACGCTGGCCACCGCGAAGCCGGCGTCGAGCAGCGCGGCCCGCTTCGTGCGCACCTCGGTGCGGTCGCCGGACTGCCAGGCGCCGCCGTGGACGTAGACCACCAGGGGCACGGGCCCCGTCGCCGCCGGCACCCACAGGTCGAGCACCTGGGCCGGCGAGGTGGGCGCGTAGGCCACGGCGAGGTGCTCCGACGCCCCGGTCGGCACGGCCGCGCTCGATCCGTTGGTGCCCGACGACGAGCACGCCGTCCATCCGAGGACGGCGAGGAGCACGACGAGGACGGGCAGCGCACGGGATCGGGGCACCGGGACTCCGGGATCGGGGGCCCGCCCACGCTAGGGCCGGCGGCGCGTTCAGGGCGCTGTCAGGGGCGGGGCGGATGCTCGTCGGTGCCACCCGACCGCACGGAGGACCCCATGGAACCGACCTCGCCCCCACCAGCTGCTCCCGGCGCCCCGGCCGCCGCCGTCCCGCCCCCGCCGCTGCGGCCCCACCGCAGCGCCCAGGTGCTGCGCTGGGCGATCGTGCTGGTGGTGCTCGTCGCCGGCGTGGCCCTGCTGGCCACCGGGCACCTCTTCGGCGGCGTCCTGCTCACCGTGCTCGCCGGGCTGCGGATCGCGCTGCTCGTCACCGTCGGGCACCGGCGCGCCGAGGTGAGATCGCGCCTCGAGGCACGGCGCGCCCAGCGCTGGGCCGGCGCCCCGGGTGCCTGGAACGGGCCCGGGCCCCGGGCGGGCGCCTAGGCCCGGCGGATCTGCGAGAGGTCGCGCACGGCGCCGCGCGCCGCGGAGGTCGTGAGCGCGGCGTAGGCCTGCAGCGCCAGCGAGACCTGGCGATCGCGGCCGTGCGGCGTGTAGGCGTCGTCGCCCCGCTCCTCCTCCTGGCTGCGCCGGTGGGCGAGCTCCTCGTCGGAGACGTCGAGGTGGACGGTGCGGGCGGGGATGTCGAACACGATCGTGTCGCCGTCGCGCACGAGGGCGATGAGGCCGCCCTCGGCCGCTTCGGGCGAGACGTGGCCGATGGACAGGCCCGAGGTGCCGCCCGAGAAGCGCCCGTCGGTGAGCAGGGCACAGGCCTTCCCGAGGCCACGGCTCTTGATGTAGGAGGTCGGGTAGAGCATCTCCTGCATGCCGGGGCCGCCCTTGGGGCCCTCGTAGCGGA
>CAMFLJ010000246.1 GCA_945957335.1 uncultured Actinomycetes bacterium
AGCCGGAGGTGGCCCGGCCGTTGGCCTTGATGAGGGTGTTGGCGTTGAACGCCTTGAGGCCCTGGCCGCTGCTCACCGGGGTGTTCTGGGCGACCGGCGTGCCGGCCTGGGTGAGCTGGTCGTAGGTGTTGCCCAGGGCGTCGGTGAAGGAGCCGGAGTCACGGTTGACCCGGGGGGTCCAGCCGAGCTGGTTGCCCGAGAACGACTTGCCACCGGCGGCGGTGAAGTCGCTGACCGAGGCCGCGATGTTGAACGGCGTGTCGGCGTCACGGGTGTCGACGACGGTGACCTGGTTCAGGCGGCCGGAGGCGGCGAAGTACTGGCCCCGGCCGTACTGCGTCGCACCGGTGGCGACGAACTTGGCGGCGCCGAGCTCGACACCGCACCACGTCGGGTAGGTCGGGTTGGCCTCACCGGTCGTGGCGTTCACCGGGTAGGGGTACTGCGCAGCGTTGGCCTGGTCCTGGGCGCCGGCGGCGACCGGCGTGGAGCCGGCACCGGGGGTGGTGCCCACGGCGCTGAAGGGCAGGCCGGACTGCGACAGGTACGGGGTCTGACCGGTCTGGGGGTCGGGGTTGTCACCGTCGTTGAGCGGGGTGGCGGCGGGGATCCCGTTCGGGAAGCCCAGCTGGGCCGACTCGGCGTCGAGGGTGCCGTAGCGCCCGCACACCTGGGTGAGCACCAGGGCACCGGTGGGACGGGTGACGGTGATCTGCTGGTCGAGCACCGAGCTGGCCAGCACCGTGCCCGACTGGGCGGCGGTGGCGGCACCCGTCTGACCGGCCGGGGCCGAGAACAGCGGGGTCACGGAGATCCAGAAGACGTCACCGGCAGCACCGGTCTGGGTGAAGGTGGTCTGGGTGGTCGGCACCGTGAACGGCGAGCCTGCGACCGGGGTGGCGGTGGCCAGGGTCGCACCCTTGAGCACCGACACGCTGAACCCGGAGTGGGTCGCACCGGCGGGAGTGCCGGTGTAGCCGTTCCACGACGCGGTCACCTGACCGGCCGTCCCGACGACCGCCAGGCCCGTGACGGCCGGAGCGACCGGCAGCGACGGGGTGAAGTTGACCGTCGACGAGGCGGTGCTCGTGCCGGTGGCATTGGTGGCGGTCACCGACACGCCGTAGGTCGAGCCGTTGGTCAGGCCGGTGAAGGTCTGAGCCGTCGGGGTGAACCCGGCCGTACCGGAGACGGTGCGGGGAGCCGGGGCGCCCGGGCCCGTCAGGGTGTAGGTGTAGGAGGTCACGCCGGGGGTGGCGGTGACGGTGTTGATGTCGACGGTGACCTGGCCGTTGCCGTTCACCGAGGCGCCCGTGCCAGGAGCCTTCACCGACGGGGCGGACGGAACCGCACCGAAGGCCCAGTTGATCTGGGCGGGGCCACCAGCGGGGTTGCTCGAGATCGTCACCGGGATCGACCAGTACGACTGGGTGGCGTTGGCCAGCGAGCACGCAACGCCCACCTGGTACACGCCGGCGGTGAAGTCGGTCGGCGCGTTGAAGGCGAAGGAGTAGGTGCCCGGCAGCTGGCTGATGGCGCCCGTCGTGATGTCGGTGAGGCCGTTCACGAAGCTGTTGCCGGAGGTGTCGATGAGCGGCTGGCCGCCGGCCACGTTCGGGCCGGTCGACTTGAACGTCATCGAGTCGAGGTTCGTCGAGTTGGGCACGACGAAGCCCTGCACGCGGTAGCCGCCGGTGGCGGAGTCTCCCGGGCAGGCGAACGTCGAGCCCGAGGGGAAGCTCAGGGTGAAGTTGGTGGCGGAGGTGCCGCTCTGGGGGCTGATGTTCAGCACCCCGTTGTTCGTGGCTGCGAAGGCCGGGGTGGCCGCCAGCAGCGGGATGGCGGTCGCGGCGGCGGCCAGGGTGGCCGTTCCGGCGAGCGCCTTCTTGAAACCGATTCGCATCAGTCTCCCTTTCGGAGTGTTGGAGTTCGTGGGTGGTGCGAGTGCAGCGGTTGCTCGGCCCCTGGCGGAGGCTCCCGGCGACGTGCGCCGGGAGCCCTTCCACCGGAGGGACCAGGTCAGGCAGGCTCGGTGCAGCCCGCGCTACTGGACGCCGGAGAGCAGCGAGCCCTTGGTCGAGGTGTCACCGCAGTTCGCCACGCTGAGGAAGCCGAAGGCGTTGGCCGTGGTCTGGGCGGCGGAGCCGCAGACGACCGCGGTGTAGTTGGCGGCGAGGCCGGGGATGGTGCTGGTGGCGCCGGTGCTCACGAACATCTGCTTGAGGCCGAGGCTGCCCGAGGCGGTGAGCCGCGAGGTGTCGACGACGTAGTAGAGGTTGCGGCCGAACACGGTGCTGGCGTAGTAGGTCGCGCTCGGCGTGAGCGGGCCGGTGCCGGTGAAGGGGGCACCCAGGTTGGCGCCGGTGCCGTCGTTGCTGATGGTGGCCAGCTTGAGGGCGTTGCCGGCGGGCAGGGTGTTCGGGGCCACGCCGTTGGCCTGGGCGATGTAGCTGCCGCCCGAGAATCCGGCGATGACCTCGACGGGGCCGCCGGTCGAGGTGGCGAGTGCCGTGGCCTTGGCGGCCAGGGTGGTGCCGTTGTTCTCCTCGATGCGACCATCACCGGTGCCGGTGGTGGTGGCGGCGTTGCACAGGGCGGTGGCGGCGGCCTCCTGGGTGGCGGTGGCGGTGGTCACCGTGTCCCAGAAGCCCTTGGTGCCGGAGCCGAGCTGGATGCCGCACGGGTAGATGTTCACGCCGCCGATGTTCACGGGGATGGTGGTCGCCGTGAAGATCTGCGTGAGCTCGGCCCGGGTGAAGTCCGTCTTCGGCGTGGCGAGGCCGCCACCGACGGCGTAGGCCGCAGCGATGCCGTCACGCGAGAACGGGATGTAGGTGAGGTCGGTGCCGGTGTCACCCGAGGCGGGGCCCGCCGACGAGCGGGCGAAGTCGACCTGGCCGGAGACGATCTTGCTGGCGCAGGCGGCGACGGTGGTCGGGCCGTACACGGTGCCGTCGATCGCGCGGCTGAGCGCACGCCGGCCCTCGGACGAGCCGTTCGAGCGGTACTGCGAGCCGGCACCGGTCTTGACCGTCATGCACTTGTTCGTCGGGGCGGCGGCGTTCGTCGCATCGAACGAGATCAGCTGCTGCTTGCCGGAGGCGGCCTGGAGCGGCACGTAGTTCGTGCCGTTCGAGAAGCCGGCGTAGGCGTTGGTCACGTCCTGGATGGTGTCGGAGCCCACGCCGATGAGGGCGGTGAGCTGCTGGGGGTCGGCGCTGGAGGGCGGCGCGTGGCTGATGAAGGTGGCGGCGCCGGTGCCGACGATCGCGGCTGCTGCCGCGATCCGCCCGAGCTTCCCCTTGAGGGTGAGAGAAGGCATCTCTGTCTGGTGCTCCCGTTCGGTGAGGTGTCGCCTCCGCTCCTCGAGCGGCTGGCGGATCGGCGTGGTCGGCACCGATCGACGTGGATCCTGACGAACCAGTTCGTCGGCGAAGTGGCTCGCAGGTGAAGCGAGGATGGACGAGCGAAGAGTTCACTCAAGGTCCACCCGGAGGGCGCCGATGGCGCCCCTTCTCGTCAGCCGAAGCGACCGTTCACGTAGTCGTAGGTGCGCGGGTCCTGCGGCGAGTGGAACATCGCGTCGGTCGGCCCGTGCTCCACGATCACGCCCGGCGTGCCCTGCTCCGCGAGGAAGAACGCGCACTGGTCGGAGACGCGGGCGGCCTGCTGCATGTTGTGGGTGACGATCACGATCGTCACCTCCGACCCGAGATCCATGATCGTCTCCTCGATCCGCCGGGTGGACGTGGGGTCGAGGGCGGAGCATGGCTCGTCCATGAGCAGCACGCGGGGCTTGATGGCGAGCGCTCGGGCGATGCAGAGGCGCTGCTGCTGGCCGCCGGACAGCCCGCCGCCCGGCGCCCGCAACCGGTCGCGCACCTCCGTCCAGAGGCCCGCCTTGGTGAGGCAGCTCTCGACGACGTCGTCCTTCTCGGCGTGGTTGATCTTCGTGCCGGTGAGCTTGTAGGCAGCGACGACGTTGTCGTAGATCGACATCGCCGGGAAGGGGTTCGGCTTCTGGAACACCATGCCGATCTGGCGCCGCGCCTCGGTCAGCTTCTTCTGCGCGTCGTAGATGTCCTCGCCGTCGAGGAGCACCTCACCGGCAAGCGAGGCGACCGGGATCATCTCGTGCATGCGGTTGAGGATCCGGAGGAAGGTCGACTTGCCGCAGCCCGACGGGCCGATAAGCGCGGTGACCTGGCCCGGCTCCATCATCAGCGAGACGCGGTCGAGCACGTGGTGGGTCCCGAACCACGCCGAGATCTCGCGCGCCTCGAGGCCGGCGAGCGGGAGTGGCTCCGCGGCCGCGCCGGCGCCACGACGGCCCCGGGCGAAGCGCCGGCGCGGGGCGGTTGCGGCCTCGTCGGTGCCGATGTCGGGGTCGTCCTCGACGTCGGGCAGCGCGGCACCGAGCGCGACCGCGGTGACGGCCTCGGTGGGCGTGCCCGTGAGATCGACGACGTCGTCCGCGTGGGACCCACCGTCGAGCTCGTCCCAGGTCACGATGGCGACGGCGTCGTGACCAGGCACCGGTTCCTCGACGGGCGACACTGCGTCGGCCGGCGGGGCGGGCAGGTTGGCGTGGTGGTGGAGGGCGTGCTCCTCGACGAGCGGGTCGTCCGCACCGGCACCCGCCGGCTGCGCATCGGCGCTCTGCGGAGGCCAGACCACTGGCCCCGTCACCGCCGCCCCGCCCTCGTGGTCGACGCTCCGGGGCAGGAGCGTGTCGAGGAGGTCGCGGAAGCGGGCGCGGTCGCGGTCGGTGACAGCCACGCCGTGGTCGTCGATGCCCGGCACCACGACGATCGTCCACGGCTCGTCGGCACCGTGGTGCACGGCTTCGACGTCGCCGAGGTGCCACTCCCACTCGAGGTCGCCGTCGGCGGCGACGATGCGCTGGTCGGTGAGCACGATGGTCGCGGGGTGGACCTCGACGACGGTCGCATCACCACGGGACGGATCCCCGGTGACGAGCTGCACGACCGCGCCGTCGGGGAAGACGTCTCGCACGGACTCGTTCCGTCCCAGGGCGAGATCGGCACGGATGTCGTTGTCGGGCACAAAGGGCTCCTGGGTCGTCACAACAGGTTCGGGAGGAGGCGCGCCACCTGGTCGGCCGCCATGAGGCCGACCAGGAGCAGCAGGGGGAAGCCGACGATCCACGCCCGGGCCCGGCCCCACCGGAACCACGCCCACACGAACGCCACCGTGGCGAGGATCAGCGCTTGCAACCAGAGGGCGAGCGCCCACAGCGTGGTGGTGTCCGACGCCATGATCGCGTCGGAGGCGGGGAGGGTCTTCGGGGTGTACGCCGACTTGCTGGCGGTGAAGGCGTCGCCCTCGAGCTCGGCATCGACCCGCAGGACGCCATCGGGGACGTAGGGGCGCCCGTCGGCGGTGACGAGCAGGAGCCGACCCTTGCCGGCCTCGAGCTTGGGCGGCGCCGGCTCGTTCTCCCGGCGCACACCCATGACCCGGTAGTCGAACTCTCCTGCGCCGGTGGTGACGTGGATCGTGTCACCCTCCTGCAGATCGCCGATCTGCGAGAAGGGTCCGCCGTAGATGGCCCGATGCCCCATGATCACCGATGTCCCGGCCTCGCCCGGGAAGGGCGAGTCGCGTCGGTGGCCCGGGCCGTCGAACATCGTCCCGGAGTTGGTGCCCTCGAGCACCACCTGGCGCACGCCGATCGACGGGATCTCCAGGTACGCGATCGGAGTGCCAGGACGGAGCGCCTGGTTGTCGTCGTTCACCGCCGCGATGGGAGCGGTGCCCTTCGCCAGCTGGGCCCGGAAGCTGTCGTAGTTCGCCTGCTGGGCCGAACGCTCCTGGAAGCCGGAGAGCACGACGAGCTGGAGGACCAGCGTGCCGCAGAGCACCGCCAGGAGCACGAGGATCCCGCGGGCGAGCTGACC
>CAMFLJ010000247.1 GCA_945957335.1 uncultured Actinomycetes bacterium
GCGCAGCACCGTGCCGACGATCGAGCCGCGGCGGAGCTCGGCCCAGCGGCTGCGGCGGCTCGCCCCCAGCACGAGCTGGGTGGCGTGGCGGGCCCGGGCGAAGTCGCACAGCGCGCTGGCGATGTCGGGGCCGACGACCTCGTGGTAGCGGCCGCCGAGGTCGGCGAGCAGGCGGCGGTGCTCCTCGAGGCGGGCCTGGTCGACGGGGCGCCCGGGCTGCTGCACGTGCACGCCGATGAGCTCGGCCGTGGACCGGCGGGCCAGGCGGGCCGCCCGGCGGATCAGGCGGTCGCCGCTCGGGGCGCCGGTGAGCGCCACGACCACCCGCTCGCGGGTCTCCCAGCGCTCGGCGTGCTCGCTGTCGTGGAGCCGCTCGTCGACCTGGTCGGCCACCCACAGCAGGGCCAGCTCGCGAAGGGCCGCCAGGGTGTCGGGGCGGAAGCGGCCGTCGAGGGCGGCGTCGACCTCGGACGCGGGGACGACGTTGCCGTGCACGACGCGGCGCCGCAGGGCCTCGGGGGTCATGTCGACGAGCTCGACCTGGTCGGCGCCGCGCACCACGCCGTCGGGCACAACCTCGGCCGAGCGCACCCCGACGACCCGCTCGACCACGTCCTGGAGCGACTGCATCGACTCGATGCCGACGGTGGCGAGCACGTCGATGCCGTTGTCGAGCAGCTCGGCCACGTCCTGGTGGCGCGAGCGGTTGCGCGAGCCGGGGGCGTTGGTGTGGGCGAGGTCGTCGACCACCGCCACCGAGGGGTGGCGGGCCAGAACCGCCTCCACATCGAGCTCCTCGACCTCGTGGCCGTCGACCACCGCGGTGCGGCGGGGGACGATCTCGAGGTCGTGGAGCATCGCCGCGGTGCGCGGCCGGCCCCGGGTGTCGGCGTAGGCGACGACCACGTCGGTGCCGCGCTCGTGGCGACGCCGGGCCTCGTCGAGCACGGCGTAGGTCTTGCCGACGCCCGGGGCGGCACCCAGGTAGATGCGCAGACGGCCCCGGCTCACGCCGCCGAGCCTACGGCGTGAGGGCCTCGACATCGTCCTCGTCGAGCACCGGATCACCCATGTGGAAGGGCACGAACGTGACGTTCACGTGGGGCACGTCGGCCAGGGTCTTGGCCATGGAGTCGGCGGTGCGGTCGTGCAGGAGCCGGTGCCAGAACCGCGTGTACTCGCGCCGGGGGATGAGCACGGTCAGCTCGGTGCGCCCGTCGGAGGTCTCCATCACCGCCATCTCGAGCAGTGCCCGGTTGATGCGGCGGTTGGGGCAGTCGACGATCTCGAGCGGCACGCGGTCGAGGCCGAGCTCGGTCCACTGGAGCATGAGGTCGTCGGCGTGCTCCTCGTCGATGGCGATGTGGACCGCCCGGAGCACGTCGGGGGAGAGGGTGCGGCCGTACTGGAGGGCCCGGGCGGTGCTCATGTCGAGGTCGCCGACCATGACCATCACGGAGTGGGCCCGGCGCACCTTCATCGAGCCGACCTTGCGGGCCTCGACCTTGAGCTCCTTCTTCTCCGACTCGTACTGGTGGTTCAGCCGCACGAGCAGGGCCACCATGATCGGGACGAGGACCATGATGAACCAGGCGCCACCGGTGAACTTGAAGACGCCGATCACGATGGTCACCACACCGGTGGTCACCGCACCGAGGCCGTTCACGACGAGGCCGACCTTCCAGCCCTTCTCCTTGTCCTTGATGTGCTTGCGGGCCATGCCGGTCTGGCTGAGCGTGAAGCTGGTGAACACGCCGATGGCGTAGAGCGGGATCAGCTTGGTGACGTCCGCCTGGAAGATGATCACGGGCACGGCACCGGCGATCGCCAGGGCGATGATGCCGTTGGAGAACACCAGCCGGTGGCCTCGCTTGGTGAGCTGTTTGGGCATGAAGGCGTCGTCGGCGTGGAAGCTGGCGAGCCGGGGGAAGTCGGCGAAGCTCGTGTTGGCGGCGAGCACCAGGATCAGGAACGTGGCCGCCTGGGTGAAGAGGAACAGCGCGTGCCCGAGCGAGCCGCTGCCGTAGACGGCGTTGGCGATCTGGGAGATGACGGTCTCGGACTCGCTGGGGACGACGTGCATCTTGGCGGCGAGCCACGAGATGCCGATGAACATCGAGCCGAGCAGCACGCCCATGACGGTGAGGGTCTCCCGGGCGTGCTTCCACTCGACCGGCTTGAAGGCGGGGACGCCGTTGGAGATGGCCTCGACGCCGGTCATGGCGGCGCCGCCGGAGGCGAAGGCGTGGAGGACCAGCACGATGGTGGCGGCGCCGGTGGCCTCGAGGGCGGCCGGGTCGGCGGGCACCACGTACTGGAGGCCGCCGCCGAACACCGCCTTGTAGAGCCCCGTGATGATCATCAGGAACATCGAGATGATGAACAGGTAGGTCGGGACGGCGAAGATCTTCCCGGACTCCTTCACGCCGCGCAGGTTGCCCACGCAGATGATGGCGATGAAGAGCAGGGCCAGCGGGACCCGGTAGGCGTAGAGCGGGCTGAACGCCGAGTAGAGGGCGGCCACGCCGGCCGACACCGACACCGACACGGTGAGGATGTAGTCGGTGAGGAGGGCGACGCCGGCGACCTGGGCGGGCAGCAGGCCGAGGTTGTCCTTGGTGACGATGTAGGCGCCACCGGCGGAGGGGTAGGCCTTGATCGTCTGGCGGTAGCTGAAGATCAGGATCACCAGGACCGCCACGAGGGCGAGGGTGATCGGCACCAGGTAGCTGAAGGCGAGGAGGCCGATGCCGCCGACGCCGAGCAGCAGGGTGCGGAGGATCTCCTCACTGGCGTACGCCGTCGACGACAGGGCGTCGGAGGCGAACACGGCCAGGGCGGTGGGCTTGCCGAGGCGCTCGTGGGCGAGCTGGTCGTTGGTCAGCGGCTGGCCGAGGATCTTGTTCTTCACCCGGTAGGCGCGCGACTCGGGGATGTCGACCTTCGGCACCGGGGGGAGCGGGCGGATCGCGGTGCGGTCCTTGACGAGCGTGGAGTCCGACATGGCTCGAAGTAGACCGCCCGTTCGGGGCCCTGTGAACCGGCTGCGGGCGATCTTGACGGCGCCTTAGCGGGTGCGCCCCGGACTTTTCCGTGGTCGATATGCAGGGGTGCCCGGCCTCGGAGCCGGCCCGGTCCCGGTGTCGGTTCGCGGTCGGTCCGCGGGGCGCTTCGGAGCCGGCCGGGAGCCCGCCCGGGCGGTGCGCGGGGCTGGTCCGATCCGCCCGGACGCGGTGGGGCTATGGTCCCGATCGCTTGCCAATGCAACACATCAGCCGATCGGTCGGGGATCCGCGTCGTGGCTCACGTCGACACAGCACTGGACGGGGAACCTCGGTGCGGGGATGGCCCCACGCCATGACCGGCGGCGTGTTCGTGGTCTCCGAGGAGTTCCCCGCCGAGCTCTCGACCCCCGCCGCCGCACGGCGCTTCGTGGCAGGCGCGCTGCGGGCCGCCGGCGTGACCGAGGGTGAGGCCGTGCCGGTGGTGGTGAGCGAGCTGGTGACCAACTCGGTGCTGCACGCCGGCACCCCGTCGACGGTGGTCGTGAGCGTCGACACGGTCAGCGTCCGGATCGAGGTCCACGACGCCGACCCCACCCTGCCGACGATGCGCACGCCGACGCCCGAGACGGTCACGGGCCGGGGGCTGGTGCTCGTCGACGCCCTGACCGACCGGTGGGGGTGCGCCCCCGACGGCGCGGGCAAGGTCGTCTGGTTCGAGCTCGACCGCTGAGCCTCACTCGGCCCTCGCAGTCGGGTAGAACAGCGGCGCCCGGATCGGCCGGGTGGGTGCCGCCGGGGGGTGGCCGACGATCGGGGGGACCATGCGCTGGACGATCGGTGACGTGACCGTGACGAAGGTGGTCGAGCTGGTGCAGCCGCTGCCGCTCGTGGGGCTGCTGCCCGACGCCACGCCCGAGGCCGTGGCGCCCCACGCCGGTTGGCTGGCGCCGCACTTCTACGACGCCGAGGGCCAGACCGACCTCTCGATCCACTCGCTCGTGGTCGAGAGCGGGGGCCTGCGGATCCTCGTCGACACGTGCGTCGGTGACCGGGAGATCGAGGGCCTGCCCGGGCTGCGGGGGCCGGCCGAGTTCCCCGACCGGCTCGCCGCGGCCGGGTTCCCGGTCGAGTCGATCGACGTCGTGTGCTGCACACACCTGCACTTCGACCACGTGGGCTGGAACACCCGGCTCGAGGACGGACGGTGGGTGCCGACCTTCCCGAACGCCCGCTACCTGTTCTGCCGGCCCGAGTGGGAGCACTGGTCGACCAACCCGCCCGGCCACTACACGTCGGGCCTGGGCGACACGGTGCGCCCCGTGATCGACGCCGGCCTGGCCGATCTGGTCGAGCCCGACCACGTCGTCACCGACGAGGTGCGCTTCGTGCCGTCGCACGGCCACTCGCCGGGGCACGTGTCGGTGCTGATCAGCTCCCACGGGGAGCAGGCACTGATCACCGGTGACGCCACCCACCACCCGGTGCAGTGGGCCGAGCCCGACTGGGGCATGGCCGCCGACTCCGACTCGGCGATGGCGGCAGCCACCCGTCGCCGGCTCCGTGACGAGCACGGCACCGCCGGCACGCTCATCCTGGGCACGCACTACGCGGCGCCCAGCGCTGGTCGCATCGTCGCCGATGGCGACGCCTGGCGCTTCGTCGCCGAGCCCGGCTGAACCGACCCGCTGCCGGGCTGACGACCCTGATCGGTCAGCCGCGCCGGCCGAGCCGATGCGCCGCCGGGCACTGCCACCTGCGATCGCTCAGCCGGGCCGGCGCTGGAGCCGGCGGCGCGTCGCCAGTGCGGTGCCGAGACCGGTGAACGCGGCGAGCACGATCGCGGCCCATCGGAGGGGTCCGTCGGCGGCCTCGACCGGATCGAGTGGCAGGGCGGCGGCCACCACGGTGCGGCCGGCCACCCCGGGCTGGCTGGGCAGGGTCGTGGCGGCCACCCGGTAGCGGCGCTGCTGGAGGCCGTCGTCGCCGACGAAGGTGCTCAGCTGGGTCGTTGCCGGCCGGGGCACCTCCACGACCATCGCCCGGTCGGCGGGCGGTCCGGTCGACTCCACCACGACTCCGGGCGACTGCAGCACCTGCAGCGCGATGGCGGGGTCGGTCGCCTCGAGTGCTCCGGACCGAGCGACCGACGTGGCCTCGGACGCCGAGGCTGAGGTGGTCCGTCGCTCGAGGTCGTCCGTCGCTCGGGACCGGATGGCTCCTGCCACGAAGCCGCCCACCACCATCACGCAGCAGGCCACGGCGACGCCCACCGCCGCGGCGACGAGGGCGGGAGACGCTCGACGGTCGGGCGCTCGGCGGCTCGCGTCATCGTCGGTGACGGGCACCAGCGGTCGACCGTCGGCGTCCAGGAGCTCGATCTCCACGCCGAGATTCTGGTGCTCGACCGCGATGGCGCGTCGGGTCGACGGACCTGTGGCGGATCGTCGACGTCGTCTCGGACGAGCTGGAATGGGCCGACCGGTGCTGGTTCGACCGTTGCAGGCTCGAGTCGCTCCGGACGGTGCCGGGCCGAGCCGGTCGTTGTCGTGCCGGTCAGCCGGTGTCGAAGAGCGCGCCCTGACTGCGGGCTCGGTCGGCGATGGCCCGCGCTCGGGCCTCGACGCTCGTCGGTGTCGGTGCCGGTGTCGTTGGCCCGGTGGCTTGTGTGGTGGTCGAGGGCTCGGCCGTCGGGGGTGGTTTGCCGCGTGAGTTGGCGGCCACGTCGGCTCCGACGTCTGGAGCGGGTGGGGGTTGGCCGTGGGTGGTGAGCGCGGGTGGCCCGGTGCTGCCGGGTGGTCGGCCGGTCTGGGGTGGGATGAGCTTCCGTTTGCCGTTGGGCATGACCGGGCCGAAGGTGTGGCCGTGGTGGGTCTTGAGG
>CAMFLJ010000248.1 GCA_945957335.1 uncultured Actinomycetes bacterium
CGATGAGGGGGATGAGGAAGTCGAGCATCCCGCGGAACTCGACGGTCATCCCGGAGCGCACCTTCTCCATGACGTCGCCGTCGGTGAAGATCTCGTGGTCGCTCTCGATGCCGGCGCACAGGTAGGCCTGCAGCTCCGGGCCGGTCAGCCCGGCGGCGTGACCGCTCACGAGCTTGCCGCTGGCGATGCCGGCGGCGACGACGTCGACCATGCGGCGGTCGCGGGTGAGCACGCCCATCATGTCCATGACCTCGGCGAGGCCGCCGACCTCGGGCCACGAGAGCATCGTCTCGACCTCGGGGCCGTGGAGGTCGGCGCCCGACAGCTCCAGGCCCGGGATGGGCGGCACGCAGGACGGGGCCTGCACGATGAAGCGCACGGGGAGGCCCTTGGCCGCGTCGACGACGTAGCGCACGCCGTCGACCCCGGCGACGTTGGCCAGCTCGTGGGGGTCGCAGAAGATCGTGGTCGTGCCGCGCGGGCAGACCGCCTCGGCGTAGCCGCCCGGGGTGAGCATGGCGCTCTCGGTGTGGACGTGCAGGTCGAGGAAGCCCGGGGAGAGGAACCGGCCGGTGAGGTCGACGACCTCGGCGGCGTCGGCGCGGGCCCCCGGTGCGTGGACGCTGGCGATCAGCGGGCCGACCACGCCGACGTCGGCCGGCCGCAGCTCGCCGGTCGAGACGTCGACCACGGTGCCGCCGGTGAAGAGCACGTCGAAGGGCTCGTGGCCGTGGGCGGCGGCCATGGCCCGGGATCGGGTGTCGGGGTCGACGGCGTCGTTCACGTCGGGTCCTTTCGTCGGTGCTGCGGGGGCGGCGCGAGTCGGGCGGGGATGTGCGATCGACAGGGGTGGGCCGGCCGGCTCAGGTGTCGACCATGGCGGCGAGGAGCCGCCGCATCTCGACGGTGATGCGGTCGGCGCGGGTGTGGGCCTGGGCCGGCAGGTCGAGGGGGAGGCTGGTGGTGGGCAGCTGCTCGAGCATCCAGACGTCCTCGGTGAGGACCTTGAACTCGTAGTCGCGGGCCGCGAGGGCGGCCGGCTCGTCGGGGCTGGCGACGTCGTTGCGGAGCAGTGCGCAGAACACCCGGCTGTGGTCGGCGTCGATCGGCGCGGCCCAGAAGAGGATGGTGTTCTCGACGCCGGTGAGCGGCAGCTCGAGGCGGAGGCGCCCGGCGAAGGGGACGCTGAACGTGTACTCCATCACCCGCGGCTGCAGCAGCGGGTGCTCACCGGTGGCGACCAGCGGGTCCTCGGAGTTCTCGATGACGTGCTCGTAGCGGACCTTCAGCGAGACGTCGTCGTGCTCGACGTCGTAGTCGTGCACGAGCGCGTCCTCGCCGGCGCCGAACGTGCCCGCGTGGATGAACGGGAAGTGGGTGAAGTCGAGGAAGTTGTCGAGCAGCTGCGCGCCCCCGCCGCGCACCTCGACGACGGGGAGCCACACCGGGACGACGCCGAGGGCGCCCCACTCGGGCACGGCGAGCAGCGGCGCGTCGTCCGGGCCCGGCTCGAGGCACACCAGCACCATGCCGTAGGCCTCGCGCACGACCGGGGCCGGGACGTGGGCCTTCGGGGGGACGGTCGCACCCTCGCCGAGGGCGGGGATGAAGCGGCAGCCGCCGTCGGCCCCGAAGCGCCACCCGTGGTAGGGGCACTCGAGGTGGCCCTCCACCACCCGCCCGGCGCTGAGGGGAGCGTTGCGGTGGGGGCAGCGGTCGGGCAGCACGGCCACGCCGTCGGCGAGGCGGGCGACGACGAGTGCCTCACCGCAGACCACGACCCGGGTCGGCTCGGGCCCGATCTCGGCGGCGAGCGCCACCGGGTGCCAGTGGCGCCGCAGCGACGGATGGTCGTTGGCGATCGAGCGCCCGGTCGGGCCCGCGGTGCCGGTCACGGGGCCTCGATCCCGGCGAGGGCGATGTCGGACGGGCGCACCGGGGTGCGTGGGAGCGCCAACCCCGTGGCGGCCCTGACCGCGGCCACCACGGCCGGCGTGGAGGAGATGGTGGGCGGCTCGCCCACGCCCTTGGCGCCGAAGGGGGCTCCCGGCTCGGGCTGCTCGACCAGCTCGCCGACCCGCAGGTCGGGGAGGTCGAGGGCGGTGGGGATCAGGTAGTCGGTGAACGAGGCGTTCCGGACGGTGCCGTCGGTGACGAGGATCTCCTCCATCAGCGCGAGCCCCACCCCCTGGGCGGCGCCGCCCTCGAGCTGGCCGAGCAGCTGCAGCGGGTTGAGCACCTTGCCGACGTCCTGGGAGGTGACGAGGTCGACCAGGCGGCACAGGCCGAGCTCGGGGTCGACGTCGACGACGGCGCGGTGGGCGACGAAGGCGAACGACAGGTGGGCGTCGCCCTGCCCGTGCTCGTCGAGGGGGTAGGTGGGCTCGTGGTGGTACTCGACGGTCTCCTCGACCACGCGATCGCCGAGGGCCTCGGTGACGGGCAGGTCGACGGCGCCGTCGTCGGAGACGATGCGGTCGTCGTCGACCCGCAGCGAGCCGGGGGCCAGGCCGTGGTCGGCGGCGACGAGGGCGAGCATGCGCTCGCGCACGGCCTCGGCGGCGGCCTTCACCGCGCCGCCCGACATCCAGGTCTGACGGCTGGCCGACGTGGAGCCGGCCGAGCCGATGGTGGTGTCGGCGGGCGCGAGCACGACCTCGTCGACGCCGAGCACCTCCCGTGTGAACTGCTGGGCGATGGTGACGAACCCCTGGCCCACCTCGGCGCAGGCGCAGGTCACCGTGGCGACCCCCCGGTCGAGGCGCACGCGGGCCGTGGAGAAGTCGTCGAAGCCCTCCGAGAACGCGATGTTCTTGAAGCCGACGGCGAAGCCCGAGCCCCGCACCACGCCGTCGGGGTCGGCGGTGCGGCCGGCGCCACCGGGCAGGGCCATCGGTCGCCCGTCGATCGTGGGCGAGACGGCGTCGGGCACCTCGGCGACGGCCCGGATGACCTCGGCCACGGGCGCGGTGCCGGTGATCACCTGGCCGGTGGGCAGGGTGTCGCCGGTCTTCAGGGCGTTCCGGAGCCGGAGCTCGATCGGGTCCATGCCGAGGGCGTCGGCGAGCTTGTCCATCTGCGCCTCGTGGGCGAAGCAGGTCTGCACCGCGCCGAAGCCGCGCATGGCGCCGCAGGGCGGGTTGTTGGTGCGCATCGCCCAGCCGTCGATGTGGGCGTTGGGGGTGAAGTAGGGCCCGACGGCGAAGCAGGCGGCGTTGCCGATGACGGCCGGCGACGACGAGGCGTAGGCGCCGCCGTCGAAGATCAGCCGGGCCTCGACGTTCACGATCGTGCCGTCGGCGGTGGCGTGGTGGCGGTACCACATGCGTGCCGGATGGCGATGCACGTGCCCGAAGAACGACTCGGCCCGGTCGTAGACCATCTTCACCGGCCGCCCGGTGTGCAGGGCGAGGAGCGCGAGGTGGATCTGCAGGCTGACGTCCTCGCGGGCGCCGAACGCGCCGCCGACGCCGGCGAGCTGGAGTCGGACCTTCTCGGGGGGCAGGTCGAGGCTGGCCGCGACCTGGGCCTGGTCGATGTGCAGCCACTGGGTGGCGATGTAGAGCTCGACGCCGCCGTCGTCAGAAGGCACGGCCATGCCGGCCTCGGTGCCGAGCGGCGCCTGGTCCTGCATGCCCACCTCGTAGGTGCCCTCGACGGTCACGTCGCCGGTGACGGTCGGGTCGCCGTGGCGGATCACGAGGTGGCGCACGACGTTGCCGTCGGGGTGGATGGCGGGTGCCTCGATGGCGGCCTCGGCATCGATCAGGGGCTCGAGGGCCTCGTAGGTGACGACGATGGCCTCGGCGGCACGGCGGGCGGTCTCCGGGTGGTCGGCGGCGACGCACGCCACGGGCTCGCCCTGGTAGCGGATGGTGTCGGACGCGAAGACCGGCTGGTCGTGGATCTCGAGGCCGTAGGTGCGGCGGCCGGGCACGTCGTCGGCGGTGAGCACGGCCTGCACGCCCGGGATGCGCAGGGCGGGGGCGATGTCGATCGAGGTGATGCGGGCCGACGGGTGGGGCGAGCGCAGGGTGTGGCCCCAGAGCATGCCCTCGGCCCACAGGTCGGCCGAGTAGGCGAAGCGGCCCTGCACCTTCGGGATGCCGTCGGGCCGCGAGGCCGACTCGCCGATGCGGGCGCCGCGGGTGCCGGTCGCCGTGCCGGCGCCGGTGGCCGGGGGAGCGACGGTGGTGTCGGTGAGGGTGATCTCGCTCATCAGGCGACCTCGGCCCCGGTGCGGCGGCGCACGGCGACGCGCACGGCGTCGATCACCCGGCCGTAGCCGGTGCAGCGGCAGAGGTTGCCGGAGATCGCCTCGCGCACCTCGAGCTCGGTGGGAGCCGCGTCACGGGCGAGGAGGTCCTCGACCGCCATGACCAGGCCCGGTGTGCAGAACCCGCACTGGACCGCGCCGGCGTCGACGAAGGCCTGCTGGACGTCGGACAGTGCACCGTCGGGGGCGAGGGACTCGACGGTGGTGATCGCGGTGCCGACGGCGGACGCCGCCAGCACCAGGCAGGAGCAGACCAGCCGGTCGTCGACCATCACCGAGCACGAGCCGCACTCGCCCTGCTCGCAGGCGTTCTTGGCGCCGGGGAGACCGAGCCGCTCGCGCAGCACGTAGAGCAGGCTCTCGCCGATCCAGGCGCCGACGACGTGGTGCTCGGTGCCGTTGACCAGCAGGTCGTAGTCCTCGGGGGCGGTCATGCGGCGAACATCCGGGTGAGGGCCCGCCGGGCGAGGACCGACACGCAGTGGCGGCGGTAGTCGGCGGTGGCGCGATGGTCGTCGATGGGGCGGGCGGCGGCGGCGACGAGGCTGCCGAACTCGGTGGCGTCGGCCGGGTCGACGAGGCGCCCGGCGGACCAGTCGATCCGGTCGACCACCCATGCTTCGGCCTCTGGAGCCCGCAGTGGCACCGGACCGACCGAGCCGAGCCCGACGGCCACCCGCCTGCCCTCGATGTCGGCGACGGCGGCCAGGCCGGCCACCGAGATGACCATGGCGTTGCGGGGGCCGACCTTGAGGTACTCCTGCGGGCCGCGGGCGACGGGCACGCTCACCGAGGCGATGATCTCGGTGGCGTCGCGTGCGGTGCGCTTGGGCCCGATGCAGTACTCGGCCAGCGGCAGCGTGCGGCGGCCGGTGACGCTGACCAGCTCGACCGTGGCGTCGAGGGCGGCGAGCACGGGCAGGGTGTCGCCGGCCGGCGATCCGGTGCCGAGGTTGCCGCCGATGGTGCCGGCGTTGCGGATCTGCGGGGAGCCGACGGTGCGGGCGGCCTGGGCGAGGGCGGGGGCCAGCTCGGCGATCGCCGGGTCGCACAGCTCGGTGTAGGTGACGCCGGCACCGAGCACGAGGGTGTCGCCGTCGCGCCCCCAGCCCTTGAGCTCGGGGACGCGGGCGAGCGAGAGCACGGCCTCGGGCCGGCGGTGGCCGAAGTTGACCTCGACCATCAGGTCGGTGCCGCCGGCGAGGACGTGGGCCTCGGGATGGTCGGCGAGCTGGGCACAGGCCCGGTCGAGGGAGTCGGGGAGCAGCACGGTCACGGCGGGGATTCTCGCAGAGCGCTTCAACAGATTGTTGAAATCGGGCGCCTCGGGCCCCTCATTTCACGCCCACGTAACCCGCCGGTGCCCCCACGCACCCAGGACGGGGGTGAGGTCGACCTAGGGTGGTTGTTGCTGCATCGAGGTGCAGGACGGCGAAGGTTGGGGGAGATGGCGGGCTCGGCGGAACCGGTCGACAGGCGCGCTCGGCGCGGATGGCGCGTCCGCGCGTCGGTGGTGGCCATCGCCGCGGCGGTGTCGGTCATCTGGCTCCGCTCGACGTCACCGGGCCTCAACCCCGATGGCGTGGTGTAC
>CAMFLJ010000249.1 GCA_945957335.1 uncultured Actinomycetes bacterium
GCTCGGAGATGTGTATAAGAGACAGCCTCTCGCAACGGTCCAGGCATGCGCCCAGATGTTGGAGCGGGCGCAGCTGGAGCCGGAGGGGGTGACGGCGGTGGCCGGTCGTGTCAACGCTCAGACCAGACGGATGGCTCGATTGGTCGATGACCTGGTCCTCCTGGCCCGGCTTCAACAGGGCTCTGCCCTCGAGCATGTCGAGTTCGACCTCTGCGACCTCGCCGCTGGTGCGGTCGATCGAGCGTCAGCTCGCCAGCCGGCTTGGCCGACGCGCCTGGACGTGCCGTCCGAGCCGGTCCTGATCTCGGGTGATCCGCTCCGGCTCGAGCAGGTGATCGACGACCTGCTCGACAACGTCGCAGTTCACACCCCGGCGGGAACTGCCGCGGTGGTGCGGGTCAGGAGGGACGCCTCGAGTGCCGTCATCGAGGTCCATGACGATGGACCCGGCATGGCCGATGAGGATCTCGGCCGGGCGTGCGAGCGTCTCTACAGAGGCGAGGCCGCCCGTTCGCAGGGTCGACCCGGGAGCGGTCTCGGGCTGGCGATCGCAGCCGGGGTCGTGGAGGCCCATGGCGGAACGCTGAGGCTCGACAACAGCGACGGTCTGGCGGTGGAGATCGCCATGCCGATCACCGCGACCAGCGCGTCCTCGGAGGAGTCGCCGTCACCGGGGGAAGCCGCGTCCTCGATGTGGGCGACGCCCTGACGGGTGCCGGGCAGGAGCCGGCTCGCCACGCGCTCACGTGGTCGGGCTGTCGCTCCGGGGGCTCCGCACTATCCGTGGGGTGCGAGGACGATCGTGCAGTCGCCACCCGGTGCGACGAGGGTGGATCTGGTGGACCACACCACCTCCAGAGGTCGATCGGCGATGTCCGTCGGACGGACGGTGATCGAGTCCCCCATCTGCTGCAAGGTCCATTCCTCATCGAGCGAGCCACCGTCCAGGGAGATGATCCGTCCGCTCACCTCGGAGCTACGAGCGACGCGCGTCGACCACGTCCGGCCGGCCCCCTGACACGAGAGCTCCGCGACGCCCCACGGCCTCGTCGTGCTCGTCGACGCGCATGCGCCTGCGAGGACGACGATGGACAACCCCTGCAGAAGGCGGGCCGAGCGTGTCCTGGCTCGGCGAGCGCGCCGGCTGCTCCCACCAAGCTCGGGCTCGGGCGTCGAAGTGGGCGCCATGGGTGGCGCATCTTGCAGAGTCCAGATCAGTGACCGTCCGAACCCTGGTCACAGTTCCCTCACAACCAAGCGCGACGCACGTCGGGGCCATGAAGGGGTTTCGTGGGGGTTGTCGCGTACCCGTACGCTGGCAGCCGTGCCTGACCGCTTCTACGTGACGACGCCGATCTACTACGTGAACGACGTGCCCCACATCGGGCACGCCTACACGACCGTCACGGCCGACGCGCTCGCGCGCTGGCACCGCCTGCTCGGTGACGACGTCTTCTTCCTCACCGGCACCGATGAGCACGGCCTCAAGGTGCAGCGCTCGGCCGAGGCCAACGGCCTCACGCCCATCCAGCACGCCGACAACACCAGCGCCCGCTTCCGCGAGGCGTGGGAGCTGCTGGACATCAGCAACGACGACTTCATCCGCACCACCGAGCCGCGCCACACCGAGTCGGTCCAGGCGTTCATGCAGGCGATCCACGACAACGGCTGGATCAGGAAGGGCACCTACGCCGGGCTCTACTGCGTGGCCTGCGAGGCCTACTACACCGAGGCCGACCTGGTCGACGGCAACTGCCCGATCCACGGCCGTCCCGTCGAGTGGCTCGAGGAGGACAACTGGTTCTTCGAGCTGTCGAAGTTCACCCAGCCCCTCCTCGACTGGTACGAGGCCCACCCCGACTTCGTGCAGCCCGAGGGCAAGCGCAACGAGGCGCTCGGGCTGATCCGCCAGGGCCTCGAGGACGTCTCCATCTCCCGCACCTCCATCCAGTGGGGCGTGCCGGTGCCGTGGGACGAGGGCCACGTCTTCTACGTCTGGTACGACGCGCTCATCAACTACGCCACCGCGGTCGGGTACGGCGCCGACCCCGATCGCTTCGAGCAGTGGTGGCCGGTCGTGCACCACCTGATCGGCAAGGACATCCTGCGCTTCCACTGCGTCTACTGGCCCGCCATGTGCCTGGCCGCCGGCATCGAGCCGCCGTCGAAGATCGCCGTGCACGGCTTCCTCCTCGTGGGCGGCGAGAAGATGTCGAAGACCCGCCTCAACCAGATCTTCCCGGCCGATCTCGTGGCCGACTTCGGCGTCGACGGGTTCCGCTACCAGTTCCTGCGGGACAACCCGTTCGGCCCCGACGGCGACTTCTCCTACGAGGGCATGGTCAACCGGTTCAACACGGACCTGGCCAACAACCTGGGCAACCTCCTCAGCCGTGTCGCCACCGTGGTGGGCAAGAAGTGCGGGGGAGTGGGCCCGGCCCCGTCGCCCGACTCGCCGCTGGCCGAGGTCGCGGCCCAGGCCTACGCCGACACCGCCGCCGGCTGGGCCGCCATCGCCCCGAGCCGCGCCCTCGAGGCCACCTGGAGCCTCATCGGTGCGGCCAACGCCCACCTCGAGGCCAACGAGCCCTGGAAGATGGAGCCGGGCCCCGAGCTCGACGCCGTCATGGGCGATGCCCTCGAGGTGCTGCGCCTGGTGGCCGTGCTGGCCACGCCGGCCGTGCCCTCCACCTGCGAGCAGGTGTGGCAGCGCATCGGCCTGCCCGGCTCGCCGGCCGAGCAGCGCCTGCCCGAGGCCGCGACCTGGGGTGGCTACCCCGGTGGCCTGCCGGTCGAGAAGGGCGCCCCGCTCTTCCCCCGCATCCAGCTCCCCGCGAGCTGACCGCGGCGAGCCCGGACGAGCCCGCCATGGCCCTGCGCTGGACCGACGACCACTGCCACCTCGACCTCACCGCCGACCGCGGCCCGTCGGCCGACGAGGCCGTCGCCGCGGCCCGCGAGGCCGGCGTCGAGCGGCTGATCACCGTGGGCACCGACGTGGCCTCCTCGCTCGTGGCCGTGCAGGTCGCCCGGGCCCACGAGGGCGTGTGGGCCACCGCCGGCGTGCATCCCCACGACGCCAAGGAGGGCTGGGACGGGCTCGAGGCGATCCTCGCCGAGCCCGAGGTCGTGGCCGTGGGGGAGTGCGGGCTCGACTACCACTACGACCACTCGCCGCGTGAGGTGCAGCGCGAGTCCTTCGCCGCCCAGATCGCCCTGGCCCACGCCCATGACCTCGCCCTGGTCGTGCACACCCGCGAGGCCTGGGACGACACGTTCACGATCCTCGAGGCCGAGGGGGTGCCCGAGCGCACCGTGATCCACTGCTTCACCGGCGGCCCCGACGAGGCCCGTCGCTCCCTCGACCTCGGTGCCCACCTCTCGTTCTCGGGGATCGTCACGTTCAAGGGCGCCCCCGAGGTGCGCGAGGCCGTCGAGCTGTGCCCGCTCGACCGGCTCCTGGTCGAGACCGACTCGCCCTTCCTGGCCCCCACCCCGCACCGGGGCCGCACCAACCAGCCGGCCTACGTGACCCTCGTCGGAGAGGCCGTCGCCGACGTCAAGGGGGCGCAGCTGGGGGCGGTGGCCGAGGCCACCTGGGCCAACGCCGCCCGGGTCTACCGCCTGCCGGCCTGACCGCTCTGGTCGTGCCAACGGGGTAGAGGGAAGTTCAGACCCTCGACCACGCATCGAGGGTGTGAAGGTCAGGTCGAGGGTTGCCGTGGACCTCCACGATCGGTCCACGTCAGAGGCCGTTCAGGCCCGTCTCGACGACATGTCGAAAGTTGCGGTTGTGTTGCAGCACGCCTAGGTTGCCGGGACGGCTCCGGGCGGAGTGAACGGCGAGCGCAGCGCGCTCGGCGGCCTCCGGCCATGGCCCGAGACCTTGTCGCCGAGTGAAGGACCGCAGCCCTGAACGCCTCCCTGCACCCGACGCAGCGCCGGCTGGTCGTGGCCCTCGTGGTCACCCTCGCCGTGCTGCCGATCCTCGTCCTCGAGCTGATGGGCGGGAGCGGCGGCAAGTCGTCGGACACCGAGGTGGCGACCCCCGACGTGCCCCAGCCGAGCCTGGTGGTGGCCGTCGACCCGTCCGCGGTCACCACGACGGTCAGCACCGAGGTCACGGTCGAGAACACCTCCACCACCGCCGCGGCGGTGTCGAGCACGCCCACCACCAAGGCGCCGACCACCACCACGGCGGCCCCGAAGGTGGCGGCCAAGGCACCCACCACCACCACGACGGCCGCTCCGGCCCCGGCGCCGGCACCTCCGGGCCTCACGCCCAGCCCGTCGGAGGCCAGCTTCCTGGCCTGCGTGCGCCAGCGGGAGTCGCACGGCGACTACACCGCCGTCGATCCCAGCGGCACCTACATGGGCGCCTACCAGATCTACCAGGGTGGCTGGGATGCCGTCGCCCGCAGCATCGGCCGCTCCGACCTCGTCGGCGTCAAGCCCAACCGGGCGGCCCCGGCCGACCAGGACACCATCGCCCTGGCCATGCTCCGCCAGTACGGCAAGTCGCCGTGGGGCGGGGCCTGCTGAACCGGCTGCGCCGGCGGTGACCCTCACCCGCCGTGACATCACCGAGCTGCTCGAGCGACACGGGCTGAGCCCGAGCCGAGCCCTCGGCCAGAACTTCGTCGCCGACCCCAACACGGTGCGCCGCATCGTGCGCCTCGCCGGGGTGGGCCCCGGCGACCGGGTGGTCGAGATCGGCCCCGGCGTGGGCTCGCTCACCACCGAGCTGGCCGAGTCCGGGGCCGTGGTCACCGCCGTCGAGCTCGACCGCCACCTCGTGCCCGTGCTCGAGGAGGTCGTGGGCCCCCTGGGGGTCAGGGTGGTCCAAGGTGACGCCTTGGAGGTCGACTGGGCGGAGCTGCTGGCGGGCCACGAGCGGTGGGCCCTCGTGGCCAACCTCCCCTACAACGTGGGCACCACGATCGTGCTGCAGCTGCTCGACGACGTCCCCGCCATCGACCGCATGCTCGTCATGGTGCAGCGCGAGGTCGGCGAGCGCCTGGCCGCCGCCCCCGGCACCTCGGCCTACGGCATCCCGTCGGTGAAGGTGGCGCTCTGGGCCACCGCCGAGGTCGTCGCCCGGGTGCCGGCCACGGTCTTCATCCCTCAACCAAAGGTCGAGAGTGTGCTGGTGCGCCTCACGCGCCTGCCCGAGCCGGCCGTCGACGTCGACCACGACGCCCTGATGGGCCTGGTGCGCAAGGCGTTCGGCCAGCGCCGCAAGATGCTGCGGAGGTCGCTCGGCGGCGTGGTGTCGCCCGAGGCCTTCGCCGCCGCCGGGGTGGCCCCGGACGACCGCCCCGAGCAGCTGGGGGTGGCCCAGTGGGGTGCGCTCACCGCTGCGGTGCTCGCCGAGGCGGGCCCTGGGCCGGCCTGATCCCTCAGGCGCCCTCGTCGAGGGCGCGGGCCATGTCGAGGAGGGTCAGCGTCGTGCGCCAGTTGCGGGTGGTCCCCACCCGGCCCACCTTGGCGGCCAGCTTCGACCGTCCGGTGCCGTTCGGCAGGAACAGGTGCACCTCCGTCCCCACCCGCACCGCCTCGTCGGGGGCGAAGGCAGCCGGGTCGTCGGGCAGGGGCGGGACGTCGTCGGGCCCGAGGAAGAGGGCGTGGACGTGAGCCGGGTCCTCGCCCCGGGCCAGGAACGGGCTGTCGGCCACCACCGCCGCCATCTCGTCCGCGGTGCGCACGACGACGGAGGTGGTGACGTCGCTTCCCGCGGCGATCGCGGCCGCGATCGCCGAGGCGGCGGCCGCGGTGTCGGTGTCGGGGGAGCGGAACACCACGTTGCCGCTCTGGATGTAGG
>CAMFLJ010000250.1 GCA_945957335.1 uncultured Actinomycetes bacterium
GTGATGACCTGGGCGTTCGCCCACGACGCGGCGGGGCCTCCGAAGAGCCTCGGCGCGGTCGCCGTCGGAGGCACCGGCACAGCGACGGCGGTCGCCCGCGAGCTCGTGCTGCTCGGCGACGACGGGCGCAAGGGGGCGGCTGTGCTGCGCGACCTGCTCGCGTATGCCGGCTACCGCGACGCGTCGGCCGAGGTCGTCGCCGTGCTCGGCACCCCGGCCTGAGCCGCTGCGGCCACAGGCCGGGCGCGAGGCGCTAGTCGACCGGTGGCTTGGTCGAGCCGGCGGCCTTGATCCCGAGCGTCGACAGGTTCGACACGCTTGGGTGGGCGGCGCCGGCGGGACCGTCGGAGAACGCCCGCAGGATGTTCTCGGTGACCTTGGCCAGCTTGCAGCGCTGCTCGGTGGCGGGCGCGGGCGGGCAGTCTATGTCGAGCTGCGGCGACCAGCCGAAGGTGCCGGCCGAGAACACGCCGGCGCCGCTCGGGGCGGAGTACCAGGTCGAGTCGGCGTACGACTTGAGGCCCTTGCAGTCGACGGGGGAGTGGGCGATGACCTGGATGTTGGAGGGGGTCGGCACGCCGGCCGTCACGCGGTCGTACTCGTTGCCCACCATCTCGGGCACCTTCTCGCCGTTCACGAACCCGGAGCCCTCGAACATCCACGCCCCGGCGTCGACGACCACCCAGTCGGCCTTCACCGGGTTGCACTCGTAGTAGTTGCCGATGAGCGAGCTCTCCGGGTTGGCGGCGGGGGCCTCGCGGAAGCTGGTGGTGACCCGGGTGGGGTCGGTGGCGCTCATCGGGTCGCGGGAGGCGTCGCGGTAGTTGACCTCGTGGCGGGCGGGGCCGACCGACGACGGTTCGAGGCGGATCCGCCGGTAGATGTTGTTGGCGCCGAAGAAGCCGAGGTTGACCCCCGCGTCGCGGGCGGCCTCGAGGTTCTGGCGCATCTCGACCGAGTAGTACTCGTCGTGGCCGGGGATGACGACGGCCTTGTGGTTGAGGGCGAGCTGGCCCCGCTCGTGCAGGTCGATGTCGGTCCAGTACGAGACGTCGAGGCCCAGGCGCTCGGTGAGGTAGATGAACTCGTACTCGCGGCCGAGGAACTCGCCGCTGCCGTTGCCGGTGTAGGGGCGGTCGAAGCTGACGACGTCGGCCCGGCCGTCGTTGCCCTGGTAGAGGCTGGCCCCGCCCCACCCGTTGTAGGCCTGCCAGGTGGTGACCGCGCTCTGCAGGAGCAGCGCCGAGTGGCTCTCGTCGTCGCGGATCACGATCGGCACGAAGGTGGCGCCGCCGTCGCTGCTCTCGAGGCGCAGGAGGTACTGGCCGGGGGGCCAGGTGGCATCGGTCTGCACGGTGAGCGACGGCGCCCACGGGGCCGACCAGGTCTTGGTGGCCGCCGGGTCCTTCACCGCCGCGGGCTGCACGACGCCGGGCTGCTCGTCGCTGCGCCACACGAGCCGGCCGCCCTGCCCGCCGTACCAGCCGATGCGGTAGGCCGAGACGTGCCACGTGGGGGCCTTGGTCGACACCCGGATGGTGAACGGGTCACCGATGTCGACGCTGGTGGCGTCGCCGTAGCCGCGGATCTTCTCCCACATCGCCTTGTCGTCGGGGATGGTCCAGTCCTTGGTGCCCGGCTTGGCGTTCTCCTCGGCCACCCACCCCGCGGTGCGGTAGACCGCGTAGGGGTCCTGCGAGCCGGTGGTCGAGGTCGAGCCGGGCTCGCCGCTGCCGTCGGCCGCGGGCGTCGAGCTGCCGCCGCTGCGGCCCACGACGAGGAAGAGGGCGCCGATGGCCGCGACGAGGACGACGCCGACCAGCGCCACGGCCCACCACCGCCTGGGCGGGGGCCCAGGTTCCTTCGCGTGCTTCACCGGCCGAGGACCCTAGGCGAGACCCAGGGGCACGCCGGCCGCGGGCGGCCGCTCAGCCGCCGGCTGCGGCGGCCGCGTCCTCGGCGGTGCGTCGGGCCCAGCGGTAGTCGGCCTTGCCCGCCGGCGAGCGCACCACGCGGTCGACGACCACGATCTCCTTGGGCAGCTTGTAACGGGCGATGTGGCGCTCGCACTCGGCCAGCAGGTCGTCGGCGGTCACCTCGAAGCCGTCGCGAAGCTGCACCACGGCCACGACCTCCTGCCCCCAGCGGGGTGAGGGGCGACCGGTGACCACCACGTCGTAGACGGCGGGGTGGTGGGCGAGGGCGGCCTCGACCTCCTCGGCGAAGATCTTCTCGCCGCCGGAGTTGATGGTCACCGAGTCGCGGCCGTGCAGCTCGAGCAGGCCGTCGGCGGTGACGCGGGCGCGGTCGCCGGGCACCGAGTAGCGCACGCCGTCGATGGTCGGGAAGGTGCGGGCGGTCTTGGCCTCGTCACCGAGGTAGCCGAGGGGCACCCGACCCTTCTGGGCCAGCCAGCCGAGCTCCTCGGAGCCGGGCTCGAGCAGGTGGGTCAGGTCCTCGGAGACGATCGCCATGCCGGCGCCGGGGGTGAAGGTGCCGGTCGACACCGGGCTGCCGGCGCCCGTGATCTGCGCGGCCTGCGTGCCGGTCTCCGAGGCCCCGAGGCCGTCCATGATCGCCATGCCCGGGATGCGGTCGAGCAGGCCGGCCTTCACCGGGGCGGAGAGCGCGGCGCCGCCGCTGATCAGCAGCACGAGCGACGACACGTCGTAGGTGCCGCGGTCGAGCTCGTCGAGCAGCGGCCGGCCGAAGGCGTCGCCGACGATGAGGGCGATGCCCGCGCCCTCGCGCTCGATGGTGGCCAGCGCGGCGGCGGGGTCGAAGGTGGCGGCCTCGGGCGGGAGCACCACGGTGTTGCCCTGGCCTAGGGCGTTGAGGGCCAGCCAGTGGGCGGCGCCGTGCATGAACGGCGCGGCGGGCAGCACGCGGGTGCCGCCGTTGCGGGCGTTCTCGACGATGGCGGCCAGGTCGGGCCACTCCTCGCCGGTGGCCAGCTGGCGACCCCCGAGGGCGGCGACGTAGATGTCGGCCTGGCGCCACAGCACGCCCTTCGGCATGCCGGTGGTGCCACCCGTGTAGAGGATGTAGAGGTCGTCGGGTGAGGGCTCCTCGGCCGGCGGGCGGCCGTGGACGCCGGCCAGGGCCTCGTCGTACCAGCGGGCGTCGGGCAGCAGGGCGTGGCCCGACGCGTCGGGCACCTGCAGCAGCAGGTCCAGGTCGGGCAGGTCGGCGCGGACCTCCTCGAGCACCGGGGCGAAGCTCGAGTGGTACACGATCGCCCGCGCCCCGGAGTCGTTGAGCAGGTAGCGCAGCTCCTCGGCGACGTAGCGGTAGTTCACGTTGAACGGCGCCACCCGGGCGGCGTAGGCGCCGACCATGCCCTCGAGGTACTCGGGGCCGTTGTGGAGGTACAGGGCCAGGTGGTCCTGGCCCGACTCCCACGGCTCGAGCGCGGCACGCTCGCGGTGGCACCCGAGCCCGGCGTCGGCCAGCACGGCGGCGAGGCGGTCGCCCCGCTCGACCAGCTGGGCGAACGTGCGGCGGTCGTCGCCCTGCACGATCGCCTCGCGCTCGGGCACCGCCGCCGCGACGGCCCGCAGCACCTGCGACACGTTGAACTCCATGGAAGACCCCCCGTGCGCCCGATCCCCCCGGGCTGCGGGCCGGATCGTACAAGGGTGGGCCGCGGCCCCTCGACGCGGACGGGCCGGTGGCCCGGCGGCGTCGGCCTAGGCGATGTAGCGGAAGATGACCTCGGCCACGCACGCCGGCTTCGGTGCACCGACGACCTCGAACGTGAACACCATCGTCGCCTGCACGGTGCCCTCGGCGACGGGGGCGAGGGAGGCCAGCTCGGCGCCCATCCGCACCTTCGAGCCCACCGGCACGGGCGAGGGGAACCGGACCTTGCCGAGGCCGTAGTTGACCGCCATGGCCAGGCCCTCGACCCGGATGATCGTCGGCAGCAGGGCCGGCCCGAGCGACAGGGTGAGGTAGCCGTGGGCGATGGGCCCGCCGAAGGGCCCGTCCTTGGCCCGCTCCGGGTCGACGTGGATCCACTGGTGGTCGCCGGTGGCGTCGGCGAAGTCGTTCACCTGCTCCTGGGTGATCTCCAGCTCGTCGGACCAGCCGAGGTGCTGACCGACGAGGGACTCGAGCCCGGCGATGCCGTTGACGGTGGTGGCCATGGCGACATGATGCCGTGGCGGGCGGGCCGGTGACGAAACCGACCCCGCGGCGAGGTGCGTCAGCGGAACCAGATGCGCTGGTAGTCGCGGCTCATCGGGTGCAGCAGCAGGGCGAAGAGCGCCACGGGGAACATGATGCTGAGCAGGAACAGGATGTTGAACATCGAGCCCACGCCGTTGTGGAAGATGTAGAGCGCCCCCGGCAGGAGCCCCAGGGAGGCGATGGCGACGCCGAGCCAGTAGCCCCACTTCTTCTCGTTGGCGATCCCGAACCCGCTCGCGGCCTCGCCGATGGCGAGGGCCCAGCTGAACAGGTTGAACCCCAGCACGCTGAAGACGGCGCTGATGTAGAAGAGGAAGACGGCGATCTGCAGGGTCTGGGGCTGGGTGGGGTTCGTCCAGCGGCGGGTCTCCATGCGACACAGTGTGGCAGTGAGCCGAGCCGGAACACACGCGGAGCGGCCAGTCGGGGCCGACGGGCTCGCCGTGGTGGTGCTCGCCGCGGGGGAGGGGCGGCGCCTGGCGCCGCTCAGCGACCTGGCGCCGAAGGTGCTGTGCCCGGTCGCGAACCGGGCCCTGCTCGACCACGCCCTCGACCGTGTCGAGGTGCTGCGGGCCGCCGGGGCGACGGTGGCGGTGAACCTCCACCACGGGGCCGACGCGGTGCGCGCGCACCTCGCCGGGCGGCCGTGGGTGCACCTCTCCGAGGAGCAGCCCGAGGCGCTCGGCACCGCCGGCGCGCTCGGTGCCCTGCGGCCCTGGATCGACGGGCGCGACGTGCTGGTGATCAACGCCGACACGTGGGCCCCGGGCGACGTCACGCCCTTCGTGGCGGCGTGGGACCGGGCCCGGCCCTGCGTCTGGGTGCACGGCTCGGCCTCGTTCGGGCCGCGTGCGCGGGTGGCTGCCAGCCTCCTGCCCTGGGCCGAGGCGGAGGTGCTCGAGCCGGTGCCGACCGGCCTCTACGAGGTCGTGTGGCGCCGGACCCACGAGGCGGGAGCGCTCGACGTGGTGCGCCACGACGGGCCCTTCGTCGACTGCGGCACGCCGACCGACCTGCTCGAGGCCAACCTCGCGGCCGTCGCCCTGGCCGGCGCCGGCCCGGTGGTCGACCCCACGGCCGACGTGGCCAGGGCCCGCGTGCGGGGGCGGTCGGTGGTGGGCGCCGGCGCGGCCGTCCGGGGGACGGTCGACGACTCGGTGCTGTGGCCCGGGGCGGTGGTGGCCGAGGGCGAGGTGCTGGTGCGCTCGGTGCGCGCCGGCACGGGGCTCACGCTGGGGCCGCTCCCCGGCGGGCCGGCGGCGCCAGCCTGACCTCGGCGGCCGGGCGCACCTCGTGGTTGGCGCGCAGCTGGCCGCAGGCGGCGTCGATGTCGTTGCCCCGGTTGGCCCGCACCGTGGCGTTCACGCCCAGACCGCGCAGCAGGTCGCGGAACGCCTCCACCCGCGCCGGCGACGAGCCGGTGGTCGGCCAGCCCGGCGTGGCGTTCAGCGGGATCAGGTTCACGTGGGCCCGCAGCCGGCGGGCCGCGACGGCCAGCTCCTCGGCGTCGGAGCCCCGGTCGTTCACGCCGTCGATGAGCGCCCACTCGAACGACAGCCGGCGGTTCTTCAC
>CAMFLJ010000251.1 GCA_945957335.1 uncultured Actinomycetes bacterium
GAGTCGGATGGTGTTCTCGAGCGTCGTGAACCCGGTGATCTGCCAGATCATCAGCCGCGCCAGCTCGGCGGTGGTCTCGGCGGGGAGCCCCGTGGAGGCGGCCACCTCCACGGCCCGTGCCGTCATCGCCTGCACAGAGGCGGGGTAGCGGCGGCGGGTGAGGTCGGTCACGCAGGGGTGCGCGGTGAGCCGCGACCGGAGGTCGTGCATGAAGGTGCCGACCCGCACGCGCCAGTCCGGGTCGTCGCTCGCTGCGATCTCCCCGCCGCCGAGGGCGAGGTCGACCGCTGCGTCGATCAGCTCGCCCCGGTTGCCGACGTGCCAGTAGAGGGTCGGCGCCGCCACCCCGAGCTGGTCGGCCAGGCGCCGCATGGTGAGCCACTCCTGGCCGTGCTCGTCCATGAGCGTGAGCGCGGTCTCGACGATCTGGTCCCTCGTCAGCCCCACCGCAACCGGTCGTCGTCCCACCACGTCATCTTTGCCCGTTGACGGCCCCTCGCGCACCTGCCACTCTAACACCCGTAGAGAGTCTCTAACAGCATTAGAGACCGTTCCGGCTACAGACCGCCCGGGGAGGCGGAGGGGGAGACAGCGATGGCAGCCAACGTGAGACCGCTCACGGGGACGATCGGCGCGCGGGTGGAGGGCCTCGACCTCGGTGCCCTCGACGAGGACGGGGCCGCGGCGCTGCGGGACGCCCTCGACCGGCACCACGTGCTGGTCCTCGGGGCCCAACCGCTGGACGACGACCAGCAGCGCCGCCTGGCCGAGGCGTTCGGCGCACCGCACGTGCACCCGGTGGCGGCCTGGATGGGCAGCAGCGATGTGGTCGCGTACGTCACCAACGACGCCGACAACCCGCCCCAGGGCGACTCCGACTTCCACACCGACTACACGTTCCACCCCGAGATCGCGGCGGTCGCCGTGCTCCAGGCCCAGGCCGTGACCAGCCATGGGGGCGACACCGTCTGGAGCGACACCCACGCGGCCTACGACGCGCTCTCGCCCGCGCTCCGCGGGTGGCTCGGCGGCCTCGAGGCCCACCACCGGATGGACCCCCGCTTCGCCGAGGTCATGCGCCAGCGCCACGGTGACGAGGTCGCCGACCGGGTCACCGCCGCGTTCGGCGGGACCGTCCACCCGATGGTGGTGAGCCACCCGCGCACCGGCCGCCCGGCGCTCTTCGTGAACCCCGGCTACACGGACCGCGTCGTCGGCCTCGAGCCCAAGGAGAGCGACGCCCTCCTCGGGTTCCTGTTCGAGCACCTCGGCCAGCCGCGCTTCCACTACCGCCACCACTGGGCCGTCGACGACGTCGTCGTCTGGGACGAGGTGGCCACCGTCCACCAGGGCCCCGACGACTTCTGGCCCGAGCGCCGGGTGCTGCGGCGCGTGTGCGCCGGCGTCGTGGTGCCCCAGCCCGCGGTCTCCGTGACGGTCGGAGGGATCGCGTCATGAGGCGCCCGCTCCTGACCCTCGCCGCACCGGCCTTCGTGCTCGTCCTGCTGGTGTCCTCGTGCGCCCGCGACGACGACGCCGCCCCGGCCGCCACCACCAACGCCGGGGCCACCGCCGAGGACTGCGGCGCCCAGGCCCTCCAGGCCACCGACGTGGGCGTCACCGCCGACACGATCACCGTCCAGGTGATGGCCGACGTCGGCTCGCCGCTCGCCCCCGGCCTGTTCCAGGCCAACCTCGATGCGGTCAAGGCCTTCGCGAACGAGGTGAACGCCCAGGGCGGCCTGGCCTGTCGCCAGCTCGAGGTGAAGACCTGGGACACCAAGCTCACGCCGGAGGAGGCCAAGAACGGCCAGATCCAGGCGTGCTCGTCGAGCCTGGCGCTGGTCGGTGGCAACTCGTTGTTCAACCCGGACGTGACGACGATGGACGGCTGCCCCGACATCACCGCCCTCGCCAACGACGTCAACGAGCTCTGCAGCCCGATGACCTACAGCATCCAGCTCGTCTCCGAGAAGTGCCCGGTGGCCACCGGGGTACGGCCCATCGAGGCCATCGTCGGCCCGGTCACCAAGGTGTTCCTGCCCGAGCACCCGGGCCTGCACGGCATGTACGCCGTCCCCGGTGACCTCCCGAGCACGGTGCAGTCGGCCATGCCCGGGCTGGTGGGCCAGGAGAAGGCCGGCGTCACCTGGGACTCGATCGTCAAGGTCTCCGGAAGGGACGAGCAGGCCGCCTACGTGCCCAAGGTGCTGGCCCTCGGCGCCAGCGGGGCGGACTACTTCTACACGGGGTCCGGGGACCAGTCGATGGTGCTCGCCCGCCGGGAGGCCGCCGCCCAGGGCGTGAAGGTCGACGTGTGGGCGTGCCCCCTCGGTTGCTACACCGAGAAGTTCCTCTCGGCCGGGGCCGACGTCGAGGGCACCTACGTCTGGATGCAGTTCCTGCCGTTCGAGGAGCGCGACAGCAACGCCGAGCTCGCCGCCTACCTCGACGCCGTCGGCGAGGACCAGGCCACGTCGTTCGGGGCGCAGGCCTGGCAGGCCGCGGTGCTGTTCCGCCAGGCGGTCCAGGACGTCGTCGCCGAGCACGGGGTCAACGGCGTGACCCGGGCCAACCTGCTCGCCGCCCTCGACGCCACCCACGACTTCACCGCCAACGGCTGGATGGGGGCCAAGGACCTGAAGGGCACCTCCGACTGCTTCGTCCTTCTCCAGGTCCGCGACGGCGCCTTCACCCGGGTCTACCCGGAGCAGGCGGGGACCTTCGACTGCGACCCGGCCAACGTGGCGACGGTGCAGATCGACCCGACGGTCGAGGCCAAGCGGGTGCCGTGACGCAGGTGCCGTGACGTCGGGCGCGTGGGCGCGCCCCCTGTGCGCCCACGCGCCGCCCGGCGGCCGGGAACTCGTTTTGTGGCCCCCGCACCGACCGGGGGATACTCGACCCTTCCCCCTGTCCAGATCCCCCCGCACCGGAGGAGCCGAGCTCTCCCGATGAACCTCCCGTGGCGTTCCAAGGCCGCCTGCAACGGCCTCGCCCCCGACATCTTCTATCCGGCCACCGAGGACGACGCCGACGCCTACGAGGCGAAGGAGATCTGCGCGATCTGCCCGGTGCGCGAGGCCTGCCTCGAGCACGCCCTCGCGGTCCGCGAGAAGGACGGGGTCTGGGGAGGGGCGACCGAGCGCGAGCGGCGCCGTATCATCCGCCAGCGCCGCCGCACGGCCTGACGGACCCGCACCGGTCCCGGGCCGCCACCCACCCGAGGAGCCCGTGGTGACGAACCGGTCCGAACCCACCGATCTGGCCGCCCTCGGCGGCTGGCGCGAGCTGCTCGGAGCGCTCACCTCGGGGCGCGACCTCACCGCCGAGCAGTCCGGGGCGGCCATGGGGGCGATCCTCGCCGGCGAGTCCACCGACGCCCAGATCGCGGCGTTCATCGTGGCCCTGCGCATGAAGGGCGAGACCGTCGACGAGGTCAGCGGCATGGTCGACGCCATGCTCGCCGCGGCGGCGCCGATCACCCTGCCCGAGGGTCCCGACCCGGTCGACATCGTCGGCACCGGCGGTGCGCCCACCCGGCGGGCCCACGCCCTCAACGTCTCCACCATGGCCACCCTGGTGGCGGCCGGCGCCGGTGCCCGGGTGGTGAAGCACGGCAACCGCCGGGCGTCGTCGACCTCGGGCTCGGCCGACCTGCTCGAGGCGCTCGGCGTGGTGCTCGAGCTCGACGGCCCCGGCGTGGCCCGCTGCGTCGCCGAGAGCGGGGTGGGCTTCTGCTTCGCCCGCACGTTCCACCCGGCCATGCGCCACGCCGGACCGGTGCGGGCCGAGCTGGGCGTGCCCACGGTGTTCAACTACCTCGGGCCGCTCTCCAACCCGGCCGGCGTCCAGCGCCAGGTCATCGGCGTGAGCGACCCCCGGGTGGCCCCCACGGTGGTGGGCGTGCTGGCCTCGCGGGGTGCCCCGCGGGCGATGGTCGTCACCGGCCACGACGGCATGGACGAGCTCACCACCACCGGCCCCAGCACCGTGCACGAGCTGCGCGACGGCGAGGTCAGCACCCGCTCGTTCGACCCGGCCGAGGTCGGCATCGAGGTCGTCACCATCGAGGCCGTCGCCGGCGGCGACCCGGAGGCCAACGCCGCCATCGCCCACCGGGTGCTGGGCGGCGAGGCCGGGCCCCACCGCGACATCGTCACGCTCAACGCGGCGGCGGCGCTGTTCGTGGCCGGCGTGGCCGACGACCTGGCCGAGGGCGTCGAGCGGGCCCGGGCGTCGATCGACTCGGGGGCCGCGGCCACCACCCTCGAGCGGTTGGTCAGCGCGTCGCAGGCGGCGGGGGCGGCGGCGGGCTGAGCTCGTCGGCCGCCGCCGCGTCGAGCCCGGTGCCGTCGAGGCCGGTGCCGTCGAGGGAGACGTAGCCCTCGTCGTCGGGCCCGAGCAGACCGGCGGCCCGCTCGATCTCGGCCAGCTCGGCCTGGGCGGCGTCGAGCAGGTCGAGCTGGTGGGCGATGCCCGAGAGCACGTCGGGCGGCTCGCGGGTGACGTCCCAGCCCGAGGCGGGGGTGCCGTCGGGGCGGGCGCTCAGGCGGCTGAGGCGCACCGAGAGCTCCTCGACCTCGCCGACCTGCTCCTGCAGGGCCCTGACCATCGACCGGCGGCGGGCCCGGTGCTGGCGGGCGGCCACCACGAGGTGCTGGTCGAGCTCGACGGCCTGGTACTCGAGCTCGCGGCGCAGGTCGTCGGCCGAGCTGGGCTGGCGGAAGTCGGAGCGGCGGCTCGGTGCCAGGTGGATCTCGGCCACCGCGCCCTGGAGGCGGCGGTGCAGCCGGGCGGGCTGGGTGGGCGACCACAGCCACGTGATCGGCGCCGGGCTCTTCACCGCCGGGCTGACCCGGTTGCGGCGCTGGAGGCGCCAGCGCAGCAGGGTGGCGACCACCACGAGCAGGACGACCCACGTGGCCAGGAAGGCCAGCACCCAGAGGAGGACGTCCCGCATGGGGTCAGGGTAGCGAGGCCGCTCCGAGAGAGGGCCGCGGCGCGCGGCCCCGGCGGGTGCGCCGGCCCGGCACCGAGACGTCGGTGGCCTCGCCGCCGGGCGTGGTGCGCGAGCCGCCCCGCGGACCGCGCAGCCCACCTCTCGGGGCGAAGGTGGGCAGGGCCGGGAGGGCCGAGGCGAGCACGCCGTCGCAGTGCTCGAGGGTGACCTCGTGGGCGCTGCGGTCGAACCAGGCGGCGACGCAGGCGAGCTCGTCGGCCAGGCCCCGCTCGAGCGGGGGCAGCATGCCGGGGTCGGCGAAGAGGCGACCGTCGTCGCTGGGGTCGACCGCCGGGGCCTGCCCGGGCGACCAGGCCCGCACGAGCCGCCCACCGTCGAGGTCGGCGCCGCCCTGGCCGGGCACCTCGATGCGCAGCGTGCCGGCCCGGCGCAGGGCGTCGAAGCGGCGCTGGCGGCGCAGGGCCGACGCCAGCGCCTCGGCTCGGTCGCGCACGTCGGCGGCCTCCTCGAAGCGCTCGGCGCGGGCCAGCTCGGCCAGCCGCTCGGCGAGCGGGGTGAGCAGCAGCGCGGGCTCGGGGGTGAGGCCACGCACGGCCCGCTCGACGACCCGGCGGTACTCGGCCGGGTCGACGCCGCCGGCGCACGGGCACATCGACACGCCGAGCTGGGCCGACGCGCACGGCGCGCTGCGGGTGGGCGTGCGGCCGACGCGCTGGGTGCAGCGGCGCAGGGGCACGGCGGTGTGCACCGCCTCGATGACGCGCTGGGCGACGCGCTGCGACGAGAGCGGCCCGAGGT
>CAMFLJ010000252.1 GCA_945957335.1 uncultured Actinomycetes bacterium
CCCCGCACCCGGTCGCCGAGCTGGCGCAGGGTCTCACCGCCGGGCGGGCAGAAGTCGACGTCGGCCCGCCACTGCGCCCAGATCTCGGCCGGCACGTCGGCCAGGGGCATGCCGTCGTAGTCGCCGTAGTCGAGCTCGATCCAGCGCTCGTCGATCTCGACGTCGACCCCGAAGGCGGCGGCGGTCTCGCGGGTGCGGGCCAGCGGGCTCGAGATCACCCGGTCGACGGGGCCCACGGCCGCGGCGAGCGCGGCGGCCTGGGCCCGGCCCAGCTCGTCGAGGGGCGGGTCGATGCGGCCCAGCAGGAGCCCGGAGGCGTTGTGGGCGGTGCGGCCGTGGCGGACGACGACGATCACGAGGCTCCCCGGGTCAACAGGTGGGCGGCCGCTCGACGACCCGCTCGAGGTGGCCGGTGCGCAGGAAGCGGTCGCGAGTGGGCTTGTCGGCGAAGTCGAACGAGCGCCACGCCCACACCAGGCAGGCGAGGCCGGCGAGCTCCATCAGCACGGTGACGCCGATCGGGTGACCGACCTCGGGGATCTGCCCGGTGCCGAAGTCGGCGCCCATGACCGGCCACCAGAACACCCGGGGTCGGGCCCAGATGCCGTCGAGCACCAGGTGCATGAGCATGCCGATGGGGATGCCGATCCAGCGCCGGCGCACGAGGCGCCGCTTCTGGGTGGCCAGCATGATGATCGTGAGCAGGGCGACCGAGCCGAGCAGGGTGTGCAGCACCCTCGGCCCGCCGAGCACGACCTCCCCCACCGGCAGGATCGACCCGAGCATCACCAGGCGGTAGTCGAGCGCCGGGCTGCGGAACACCCACCACACGAAGACGAAGCTGACCCCGGCGAACCAGAGGATCATCGGACCAGCAGCCGCCCGCAGTCGGGGCAGTGCACCACGGCGTCGGCCGGCAGGCGCTTGATCTGGTCGACCTCGGCGGCGGCGAGCGACAGGAAGCAGCCCTGGCAGGTGCCGCCCACCAGCTTGGCCACCGCCACGCCGCCCATCGACGGGCGCAGGTGCTCGTACTCGGTCAGCAGCCCCTCGGGGACCTCGGCCACGAGCGCGGCCCGGGCGGCCTCGACCTCGGCCAGCTCGGCGGCGACGGCGGCCTCGGCGGCGGCGAGCGAGGCCTCGACCTCGGTCCGCTCGGCGGCGATGGCCACGAGGGCGGCGTCGCTGGCGGCCAGGGCCTCGTCGAGCGGCTCGATCTGCTCCATGAGCTCGAGCACCTGGTCCTCGAGCTGCGACTGGCGCCGCTTCAGCGAGTCGAGGTCGGCCTGGAGCGCCTGGGCCTCCTTGGGCGAGGTGACCCCGCCGCCGTAGAGCTGCTGGTCGACGTGGGCGACCTTCTCCTCGACCGTGGCCACCTCGTCCTCGACGCGCTTCTGCTCGCGCCCGAGCTCGTCGCGGGTGGTGCGGGGCTCGACGACCTCGGCCTCGACGGCGGCCCGGCGCCGGTCGAGCTCGACCAGCGCGGCCCGCTCGGGGAGCGTCTCGTGCCGGTGCCGGAGCTGGTCGGCGTGGGTGTCGTTGGCCTGGAGGTCGAGCAGGTGGTCGAGGTCGCTCACCGCTCCAGCTTCACCCACCCGGGACCGGTCCGTCGCATCGGCCCGCCCACGGGCCGCGGCCGGGCCCTACTGGCCGGGGAACTTCCGCGGCTTGGTGGTGGTCGTGGGCACCGGTGCGGTGGTCGGCGTGGGCACCGTGGTCGGCGTGGTGTCGCCGGGGACCGTGGTGGCCGTGGGGTCGGTGGCGGTGCCCGTCTGCGGCCTGAGGTAGCTGGGTGCGCTGCCCCCGTTGAGGGTGCCGTAGGGGTCGGCCGCGCCCGCGGCGGGACGACTTCCCCGGGGCAGTGGGTCGCACGTCGGGAAGTCGGCGACCGGTTTGTTCTCGGCCTTCAGGTACGCCGAGTTCATGGCCTGCCACGCCTTGGCCGGGTAGAGGCCGCCGAAGAGCTCCTGGCCGTAGATGCGGGGCATCGACTTGGCCTCACCCGGGAAGCCCATCCAGACCGCGGTGGTGAGGTAGGGCGTGAAGCCGACGAACCAGGTGTCGGTGTTGGCGTTGGTGGTGCCGGTCTTGCCGGCCGCCGGCTGGGCACCCAGCTGGGCGTTCGTGCCGGTGCCGCGCTCGACATTGTGCTGGAGGATCTCGGTGGCCAGGCAGGCGGTCTGGCTGCTGAAGGCCCGGGTGGGGTTCGGGGTGTGGCTGATCAGCACGTTGCCGTTGCGGTCCTCGACCCGATCGATGAAGTAGGCGGGGTTGTGCACGCCGGCGTTGGAGATGGCCGTGTAGGCCGACGCCATCTCGAGCGGGGTCACGTTGAACACGCCGAGCGGGAGCGGGATGACCCGGGGGTCGAAGTTGGAGCTGACGCCGAGCTTCTTGGCCATGTCGATGACGTTCTGGCGCCCGACGGTGGCACCGAGGCGCACGTAGGCGCCGTTCGACGAGGCGGTGGTGATGCTGTCGAGGGTGCCGCCCGTGCCGGAGATCGTGTACGGGTTCGGCGAGCCGCCCGGGTTGGGCCAGCTGCCGGTGCCGGCCACGTAGTCGTTGGGCTGCACGCCCTGCTCGAGGGCGGTGAGCATCACGAAGGTCTTGAACGACGAGCCGGTCTGGCGGCCGCCGTTGCCGTCGACGCCGTCGTAGGTGGCGATGTCGTACTGGAAGTTGCTGAACCCGGGCCCGCCCACGACGGCCCGCACCGCGCCGGTGGGGTCGACCGACACCATCGCCATGGTGATGCCCTGGTCGGTGGCGACCGAGGGCAGCGTGGTGCGCTGGGCCTCGTCGGCCGCGGCCTGCACCACGGGGTCGATGGTCGTGTAGATCTTCAGGCCGCCGCCGTAGTAGGTGTTCGCCCGCTCGGTGGGGGTGGCGCCGAGGCGGGGGTCGTTCAGCAGCTCGTCGCGCACGCGGGCCACGAAGTAGCTGTCGGGCGGCGGCTGCACGATCTCGCCGCAGTCGGCGGGACGGGGCCCGGCCACGCCGGTGCAACGGCCCGACGGCAGGGGGAAGAGCTTGGTGTAGGCGCCCTGGTCGCGGGTGAGCGCGCCGTAGGCGACGATGCGGTCGACGGCGATGTCACGCTGCTTCTTGGCCACGTCGGGGTGCAGGATCGGGTCGTAGGCGAGCGGGTTGGAGATGAGCGCGGCGAGCATCGCCCCCTCGGCCCAGCCGAGCTCGCTGACGTTCTTGCCCCAGTAGGTCTCGGCCGCGGCCTGCACGCCGTAGGCGCCGTTCCCGAAGTAGACGGTGTTGAGGTAGGCCTCGAGGATCTGGTCCTTCGACATCTGGTTCTCGAGCCGCAGGGCCAGCGCCGCTTCCTTGACCTTGCGGTTGAGCACCCGGTCGTCGTTCAGGAGGGCGTTCTTCACGAGCTGCTGGGTGATGGTCGAGCCGCCCTGCTCGACCCCACCGGCCTGCACGTTCTCGACCATGGCCCGGGTGAGGGCCCGCACGTTCACGCCGCCGTGGCGGTAGAACTCGGCGTCCTCGACGGCGAGGATGGCGTCCTTCACCTGGTCGGGGACCTGGTCGAGGGTGACCGGCTCGCGGTTCTCGACGCCGTGCACGGTGGCGAGCAGCGATCCGTCGGAGGCGAAGACCTCGGAGCGCACGGCGTAGTCGTCGAACTTGGTGAGGTCGATGTCCTCGCCGCTGCCCTGGCCGGCGGTGGCCACCTTGCCGAGCGCGGGGACCGCGACGATGGTCGCGACGGCGAGCACCGCCCCGGCCACGAGGATCGTGACCACGTACACGCCGAGCTTCTTCACCGCCGGCCACAGTACCGGCGGCCCGCGGCCACCCAGCGTCACCCGCCGGGTGGCCGACGGTTCACGAGCGGGGCCACTCCGGCGGGCGCTTCTGGAGGAAGGCGTCCATGCCCTCGCGCATCTCGGGCCGCTCGATGGCCCGGAAGAACATGCCGTAGTCCATCTGGGGAAGGCGCGAGTTGAGCTCGCGCTTCACGTCGAACCGGGCCTGGGGGCCGGTGAGGGCGATCTGCCCGAGGACCCACTCGACGTGGTCGTCGAGCTCGTCGTGGGGCACGACCTTGCCCACGATGCCGATCGCCTCGGCCTCCTGGGCCGAGATCTCGGCCGCGGTGAAGTAGAGGTACCGGGCCTTCGCCAGCCCGGCGACCTCGGCCAGGCGGGCCGACATGAACGGGTCGGGGATGCCGCGCAGCAGCTCGGGCACCCGGAACCGGGCCTGGTCGGAGGCGACGGAGATGTCGCAGCACAGGGTGAGGTCGAGCCCACCGGCGTGGCACAGGCCGTTGACCTTGGCCACCCAGAGCTTGCGGCAGCGCTCGATGTGGCGGAACGGGAAGTGGTCGGTGGAGTCCCACTCGGTGTTCAGCGCCTCGAGGTCCTCGGCCCGGCCGCCCATGTCGCCGCCGGCACCGAACCACTTGTCGGTGCCGGTGAGGCAGACGGCGTCGAGGTCGCGCTGCGAGTCGGCCCAGACCGCGGCGCGCTTGATGCCGCGGTACATGTCCTGGGTGAAGGCGTTGCGGCGTTCGACGCGGTCGATCTGGAGGTGCAGCACGCGGCCGCGCACCTCGGCGTGGATGAAGCGGGTGCCGAGGTCGGGTGCGGTCAGCTCGATGTCGGCCATCAGAGGCCGTAGACCTTCGCCGCGTTGCCCCACAGGACCTTCTCGGTGACGTCGTCGGCGACGCCGGCGAAGAGCTTCTCGGCGTAGTCGCGGGGCCGCTGGGCCGGCGTCATGGGGCCGGGGTGCTGGCAGGTGGGGTGCGGGTAGTCGGTCTCGAACAGGATGTTGTCCGGGTAGCGGGCGACGGTGTCGAGGGCCGACTGCTGCTCGAACCAGAAGCAGCCGTAGAGCTGGCGGCGGAAGTACTCGCTCGGCAGGAGGTCGTACTCGGGGTGCTCCACGCGGGGGCCGCCGTTGAGCCACTGCCAGTCGAAGGTCTCGAGGGCGGAGGGGATCCAGCCCGCGCCGCTCTCGACGGAGACGAGCTTGAGCTCCGGGAAGCGGTGGCACACGCCGCCGAAGATGAGGTCGGCCATGCAGCGCATGTTGTCCATGAAGATGAGCGAGCTGACCTTGGCGAAGTTGGTCATCCAGCCCATGCCGGCCGTGTCCTCGAACTGGGTGCCCATCGAGCCGCCGCCGACGTGGAAGTTGACGGCGATGCCCGCCTCCTGGGCGCGGGCCCAGATCGGGTCCCAGTGGGTGTGGGCCAGGGCTGGCATCCCGTAGTCCTGGGGCTGGTTGCAGAAGTTGATCGCCCGGTGGCCCATGTCGATGCACCGCTCCATCTCGGAGATGGCGAGGTCGAGGTCCCAGAACGGCAGCGCCGTGATCGGGATGAGGCGGGCCGGGTCGGCCGAGCACCAGTCGGTGAGGAAGTCGTTGTAGGCCCGCACGCACTGGGCGACGAGCTCCCGGTCGCCGAGGCGGAGGAAGTAGCCGTTCCCGAAGCCGCCGACGTTCGGGTAGAGGATCTGGGCGTCGATGCCCTCGCGGTCGAGGAACTCGAGGCGGGCCTTGGCGTCGTACATCGCGGGAGCGATGTCGTCGTAGGTCTCGGGGATCGAGGCCGGCATGATGCCGTCGTGCCCGGCCATCGAGTAGTAGCCGGGCGAGCCGATGCGCTCACCGTTCACCATCCAGGTGTCGCGGCCGTCGATGCGCTCGATGTAAGTCGTCTGCGTTCCGACGATAAAGCGTCGACTTCAGATCGCGACAA
>CAMFLJ010000253.1 GCA_945957335.1 uncultured Actinomycetes bacterium
CAGCGCCCTGCGCGACTACCTCGGCGGGTCCTGAGCCACCCCCACAGAGGGCCCTTCGCCGTCGTCGATGGGTGCCCAGGGCCGGTAGGGTGCCGAGATGGTCGAGATGGAGCTGATCGCCGTCCGCGTGGAGCTGCCGGGCAACACGCCGGTGGTCGTCCTGCGCGAGCTCGGCGGTGAGGGGCGCCTGCTCCCGATCTTCATCGGCCAGCCCGAGGCCACCGCCATCGCCTTCGCCCTCGACGGCGTGCAGACCCCCCGGCCGATGACCCATGACCTCATGCGCGACCTGCTCGAGGAGCTGGGCGCGCGGGTCGAGCGCGTGCTCGTCACCCACCTCGAAGAGGGCACGTTCTACGCCGAGATCCACCTCGTCCACGGCGGTGACCAGCACCGTGTGTCGGCCCGCCCGTCCGACGCCATGGCCCTCGCCCTGCGGATCGACTGCCCGATCTTCGCCTCCGACGACGTCGTCGCCGAGGCGGGCCTCGTGCCCGACGACGACGACGAGGGCGACGACGAGGAGGTCGGCGAGGACGTGGTCGAGCAGTTCCGTGACTTCCTCGACCACGTGAACCCGGACGACTTCGCCTCGTAGGGCCCGATGGAACAACCAGATCCATGGCGGCCGGTCCGCCGGGGGTTCCTCGCGCTGGGCCTCATCATCGTCGCCGGCACGTTCGGCTACGTGCTGCTCGGCCTGAGCCTGATCGACGCGCTCTACCAGACGGTCACGACGGTCTCGACGGTGGGCTTCCGCGAGGTGGGCCGCTCCACCGGCGCGTTCAAGGTGCTCACCATGGCGCTGATCCTGCTCGGGGTCGGCACGCTCTTCTACACGCTCACCGTCGCCCTCGAGACGCTCGTCGAGGGCCGGGTCACCGATCACCTGCGGAGGCGCCGCATGAGCCGAGACATCTCGAAGATGGCGGACCACGTCATCGTCTGCGGGTGGGGGCGCATCGGTCGCCGGGCCGCCCACGACCTCGCCGCCGCAGGGCGCCAGGTGGTGGTGGTCGACCGTGACGCGTCGGTGGCCGAGGCCGACCTGCCCTTCGTGATCGGCGACGCCACCGACGACGCGGTGCTGGCCGCCGCCGGCCTCGACCGGGCCTCGACGTTGATCTGCGCGCTCACCGGCGACAGCGACAACGTGTACCTCACGCTCAGCGCCAGGGCGATGCGGCCCGACCTGTTCATCATCGCCCGGGCCCGCGTCACCTCGGCCGAGGCCCGGCTGGTGCAGGCCGGCGCCGATCGGGTCGTGAACCCGCAGGCCATCGGCGGCTCACGGGTCGCCGCGCTCACCCTCCAGCCCCACGTCGTCGAGTTCCTCGACGTGGTGATGCACGACGGCTCGATCGAGTTCCGCCTCGAGGAGGCCCGGATCCCCGAGGGCTCGTCCCTGATCGGCCGCTCGATCCGCGATGCGGGCATCCGCGACCGCACCGGTGCCCTGGTGATGGGGCTGCGCGAGCCCGACGGCACGTTCGTCGCCAACCCGCCCCCCGACATGGTCCTGACGGCGGGCCAGGTGCTGATCGGCATCGGCACCCCGACCCAGCTGAGCGCCCTCGGCCGGGTGGTGGGCGAGACCGGTTCCTGAGCCGGCGAAGGGCCCTCCTGGGTGGTGCCTCGCCCGGAGTGGGGGCGCGACCGTTGACGGCGCGCGCGGCTCCCGTTACCCTGCCCGAGCGGTCACACGCTCGTAGTTTCACTGTTGTCGTCCGGCTTCTCTGCCGATACCACCTGGCGTGACCCGACAACACCGCTCGAGCCCGACGAACGAGGACCTCATGACCAAGGCTCAGGACAACGGCTTCAGCGGCGCCCGCGCCGCCGAGGTCGTGGGCATCAGCTACCGGCAGCTCGACTACTGGGCCCGCACCGACCTCGTGCGGCCCTCGCTCGTCGACGCCAAGGGCAGCGGCAGCCGCCGCCGCTACAGCTACACCGACCTGCTCGAGCTCCGGGTCATCAAGAGCCTGCTCGACGCCGGCATCAAGCTCGAGAACGTGCGCGACATCTTCCAGTACCTGCGCGAGCACCTCGATGGCGACATCACCTCGGCCAACCTGGTCATCCAGGGCACCAGCGCCGTGCTCATCGAGAGCGACGGCGAGCTCATCGACCTGGTGAAGAAGGGCCAGGGCGTGCTCAACGTCCTCCCGCTCGCCGGTGTGCGCCAGGAGATGGACGCCCGCATCCGCGAGCTGCACCCCGAGCCCGGCACCGCCACCGTCACCCGACTGGCCGCCGGCTCCTGAGCCCGCCCTCCCCGGCGGGGGAGGGGAGCGGGGCACCGCCAACGAACCGTGAGGGCCCGGGCCACGTGCCCGGGCCCTCTCGCGTGCACCCCCCGGGCCGGAGTCGGGAACGCCCAGGTCAGGGCCATCCCACATCGGAAAGTGAACGTGGTTCATACTCTGAACGTGGTTCATCTGCGAGTGGTGCCCGACGATCGACGAGAGCGGACCCGCCAGGCCAAGCGCGCCCGGATCCTCGCCGCGGCCGGGGGCGTGATCGACCGCGACGGCCTCGACGGGCTCACCATGCAGGCCGTCGCCGCCGAGCTCGACTGCGCCGTGGGCACCCTCTACACCGCCTTCGCATCCAAGGCCGACCTCGTGGCCGCCCTCCAGGGCGAGGCGGTGGGGGTTCTCGAAGGCTCGCTGCAGAGCGCCCGGGCCCAGTGGGAGCCCGAGCTCGACCACCTCGACGACGAGCTCGCCGCCCTGGTGGAGCTGGTGGCCTACGGCGCCTTCGTCGCGGCCGCCGCCGTGGTCTACCCGGACGAGACCCGCCTGGTTCGGGGCATGCTCGGCGACGCCGCCCCGCCGAAGGGCTCCGACGAGGCCCGCAGGCTCCTTCCTGTGGTGCTGCGCCTGCTCGACCCACCGGTGAACCGCCTCGCCGACGCCGTCGGCCTCGGGGTGCTGCACCCAGGCGACCCCGTCACCCGGGCCCTGACCTGGCTCACCGCCCTGCACGGCGTGCTCCGCGTCGACGGCCTGGGCCCCCTCGACCGGCACCTGTTCCGGGCCGGTCCGCTGGCCCGTGGCCTCACCGACGACCTGCTGTGCGGGTGGGGCGCACCACGTGACGACATCGAGGTCGCGGCGTCGCACCTCGACCGCCTCGCCGCCCTCGGGCCACTGGCACCACCCCCCGAGCCCCCGCTGTAGGGTCGCCCCGTGACCGACATCCGCCGCTCGCCGCTCGACGCCGTCCACCGTGAGCTGGGGGCCAAGATGGTCCCCTTCGGCGGGTGGGACATGCCGCTCTCGTACCCGGAGGGCACCCTCGCCGAGCATCGGGCGTGCCGCCACGGCGCCGTGGTCTTCGACGTCTCGCACCTCGGCACCGTCCGCGTGAGCGGGCCCGGGGCGTTCCCCACCCTGCAGCGGGCGCTCACCAACGACCTCGGGCGGATCGCCCCCGGCCGGGCCCAGTACACCCACCTGCTCGACCCCGACGACGCCTCGGTGCTCGACGACATCATCGTGTGGTGGGTCGACGCCGAGAGCTTCGACGTCATGCCCAACGCCTCCAACACGGCACGGGTCACCGACGCCCTGGCCGAGGAGGCCGCGGCCGCCGGCGCGGCCGAGGTGGAGGCCTCCGACGTCACCGCCGAGCGCGCCGTGCTGGCCGTCCAGGGCCCCCACGCCCGTGAGCGGCTTGCCGCGGTGAGCCCCGAGGCCGCCGCCGTCGCCCGCTTCACCGTCGCCCGCGTGCCGTGGCGCGACACCGTGTTCACCGTGGCCGGCACCGGCTACACCGGCGAGGACGGCGTCGAGCTGGCGGTGCCGGCCAACCACGCGGCGGCCCTCTGGCACGAGGTCGTCGACGCCGGTGTGGTGCCGGCCGGCCTCGGCGCCCGCGACACCCTCCGCCTCGAGTCCGGCCTGCCGCTGCACGGCCACGAGCTCGGTCCGGGCATCACCACCCTCCAGGCCAACCTGGGATGGGTCGTGGCCTGGGACAAGGGCCCGTTCCGCGGCCGCGACGCCCTCGAGGCCGAGCGCGCGACCGGTCCCGCCCGCCGCCTCCGCGGCCTCGTCACCGACGGCCGCCGCCCGCCCCGGGAGGGCAGCCCGGTGCTGAGCGGCTCGGAGGTCGTGGGCGAGGTCACCAGCGGCAACTTCGCCCCCGAGCTCGGCCACGGCGTCGCGCTCGCCTTCCTGCCGCCGGACGCGGTCGAGGGCGACGAGCTCGTCGTCGACGTGCGGGGCACCTCTCTGCGGGCCCGCGTGGTGGCCCTGCCCTTCGTCACGAAGCGCTGACGCCCCGTTCGCCGCGAGCTGCTCGGTCCGATCAGCCCGGCTCGGGCACCACGGCCACGTCGAGCGAGGGGGCGTCGCCCGGCCCTCGCGGCACCCCGGGCACGCCGCCGCGCCGGTCGAGGGCCAGCGCCGCGAGCACGAGCAGGGTCATCACCGTGGCCGCACCGACGAAGAGCGCCTCGGGGCCGGCCGCGCCGTAGATCGGCGCCGCAACCGCGGCGGTGGCCCCGGCCACCAGCAGGCTGATCGAGCCCGACAGGCCCTGGCCCGACGCCAGGCGCTCGGGCGGGCAGGAGCGGGCTATGGCCGCCTGCGCCCCGGGCACCGCGGTGGCGTTGCCGAACGCCTCCATCAGGGCGAACAGGGTGATGGCCACCGGTGCGGCGAGCAGCCCGTAGAGGGCGGTGGTGGGCACGACCACGACCATCCCGATGACGGCGGCGAACACCGGCCCCTTGCGGTCGGCGAGCTTGCCGCCCTGCGGCGCCCACAGCACGTACGGGATGCCGTAGAGCGCCAGCCCGATCCCGACGAACATCGTCGTCGCCCCCCGGTCCTGCAGGTAGCGGGCCCAGATCGAGTCGTAGATGCCCACGGGCAGGAACACGGCGAGCTCGAGCAGCACCGCCACCCCCACGCCCCGGATGCGCAGCAGGCCCAGCACGGCGCCGATGCCGCCGGTGGCCGGCGCGGCCCGACCCTCCCCGTCGGCGCGGGCGGCCGCAGGGGGGACCGTCGAACGCGAGAGCAGCACGGTGACCCCGGCGAGGGCGACGGCCAGCGCCAGGAACGGGGCCGCCAGCCCCCACAGCTCGTACGCAGCCGTGCCCAGCACCGGCCCGAACACGAACCCGCCCGTCTCGGTGCCCGTGTAGCGGCCGAGCAGGTGGCCGGCGCGGTCGGGCGCGGCCCGCACCAGGGTGGCGCGCGTGGCCGGCAGGAAGGATCCGGCCGCCAGGCCCGACATCAGGCGGGCGAGCGAGAACTGCCACAGCTCGGTCGACACCGCGAACAGCACCATGGTGATCACCGACAGGATCGCCCCGGCCATCAGCAGGCGCCGGGTGTGGCCCCGGTCGGCGTAGGGGGCGAGCACCAGCTGGCCCACGACGGCGCCGACGAAGTACATCCCCGAGATCACCCCGAGGCCCCAGGTGGGGAGGTGGTGCTCGTCCTGCAGGTCGGCGAGCAGCGGGAAGATCAGGCCGCCACCGGCCGCCACGAAGAAGGTGGCGACGAAGTACGGCCACAGCACGGGCCCGGCGACCGGGCGCGCCTCGTCGGTGGTGGCCGCCTCGGTCATCTCCCGACGCTACGCCGCGCCGCCACCCCGACCCGCCCTCATTCCGAGGCCATGGCTCGATTCCGGCCCCTCCAGGGGCGCGGATCGAGCCACGGGGGT